>USPJ01000282.1 GCA_900556645.1 uncultured Lachnospiraceae bacterium | reverse complement strand
TATGATATGATTAACAGTATGCTTTTGAATATCACGGTCAAGGAGAAGGAAAAGGCGGAGTATTATATGCAGCAGTATGAGAAAAAGGACTGCATCAGCAAAAAGGCATTTCGGATTTTATAAAAGGAGCAGACATGGGAGAGAAGCATTTGGACAAATTATATATTGGAATTGATTTGGGCGAAGAGTCTGTCATGTTAAGCTATTATCACCGGGGAATGGAAGTGCCAAGTACCATCAGCACCATTGCCGGAAGCGGCAATTATCAGATACCTTTGGCAATGGCAAAGCGTATCGGCATGGGGCAATGGGCCTATGGACAGGATGCACAGCGTCTGGAGAGAGAGGGAAAGGGAATTCTTGTGGACCGCCTTTTGGAGCGGGGGGCAAGAGGCGAAAGCGTAGAAATAGAAGGCAGGGAATATCAGATTTCCGAATTGTTTATCCTGTATCTCAAAAAAATCTTACAGATGCCCAATAAGCTGGATATCAGCCGGCCTGTTGCAAAGCTGGTATTGGCAGTGCGGAAAATGAATCCAGAGTATATGGAACTGTTTGAAAACCTTCGGAAAAAGCTGGGATTTTCTGTGGAGGAGTTTGAGGTAATTGACCACAAAGAGTGTTTCTATTTTTATAGCTGCAATCAGGAGGAAGCATTGAAACAGCATCAGGTGGGCTTGTTCGATTGTCGGGAAACTGAGATGGTGTACTATGATTTGAGTAAAAAAAGAGGAACCCGGCCTACGGTTGTAGAGATAGAGGAATGCACATTGGGAAGTCTGGAAGGGGATTATGACAAAAGTTTTCTGGAAATGGCACAGACCGTCCTTGGCGGGAAAATCACCTCTGCGGTATATTTCGTGGGGGATATTTTCGAGGGAAACTGGATGGAGGAATCCCTAAGGTATGTTTGCCGGGGAAGACGGGCATTTATAGGAAAAAATCTCTATTCCATGGGAGCCTGTTTTGCTGCATATTTAAAAGGCAATGAAGAGGAGTGGGGATACGTTTATCTGGGAGAAAGTGAGTTTAAGATGAACATCAGCCTAAAGGTTTGGGAACATTCGGAATTGAAGTTCTATACCTTGGTGGAGGCAGGGGAGAACTGGTATCATAACCGCCATAGCTGTCAGGTGCTTTTGGATGGAACCAATACGGTGGATTTGTGGCTGCAGCATCCTTTTGGAAGAGAAGCCAGAATTGAAAACTTAGAGCTGGCAGATTTACCTCAAAGACCAAATAAAACCACCAGAATCTCCATTACGGCTGATACGTTGTCAGATACCAGTGTGGAGATTACCATTCAGGATTTAGGATTTGGAGAGATTTTTCCCACCAGCGGAAAAATATGGAAATACAAGATGGAGTTTTAAAGGAGACAGAGCATGGGACAGTTAATTCTGTGTAACAGAAATCTTGCAAAAAACGCATATAGATTGGAAAATGCAGATTTGAACCTCTATTCGCTGGAAGAACTGAGTTATTATCTGTTGCAGAATACCTACCAGTTAGAGCCGGATTTTATGAACGGTGATTTTTGCCGTTGGGTGCAGGAGGAATTAAAGGAAGAAGAACTGGCCACGGAGCTGCAAAGAGATATCAAGGAGAATCGGGGAATCGGAGTTTTTGTACAGAGGATTCTAATGCACACAGGATATGCTGACCGGGATGAGATACAAAGGGTGTTGGAGGTAATGCAGGAACTGGAGCATAAGAGTGAGGCGGAAAAAGGAAAGCTGCGGGCAGACCGATTGATGAAAAAACAGCGGTATACAGCGGCAATCACAGAATACAAAAAGATTCTGGAAAGAGAGGATTTAAGCTCTAATCCCGTTCTGGAGGGAAACATCCTACACAATATCGGAACTGCCTATGTGGGATTGTTCCTTTTTGATCAGGCAGCGGAATATTACGGTGCGGCCTATGGAAAGAATAATAATCAGGAGTCGCTAAAGGATGAGTTGTACTGTCTCAAACTGTCGGGACAGGATGAGCGTGAGCGTCAATGTGCCATGGAGAATCATCTGGGACAGGAGATTTTAAATGTCTATGCCAAAGAAATGCAGGAAATCATCAACTCGGCATGGGAGGATGAGGTGTCAGAGAAAATCCGCCGCATGGAACGGGAGAGTATCGAAGAGGCATATGAGGAGGCGGCACGAAAACAGATTGAAAAATGGAAAACAGATTATGAAAGATATAGCGGGTTATAGAAATGAAATGGTGGAAGAGACGTAAGAAAAAAGATAAAAGAATAGAAGACATGATGGAGCAGATTCAGTTGGAATCAGGCATGGGGGAGGCTTCGGAGCAGAAAGAGACGCAAACCGAGCATGATATGCTGGAGCGGTGCGAGGAGCTTATAGAGATGATGCGGGAACTGGAGGAGGCAAAGTCTGAGTACCGTGTGGTAACGGATTATCTGAAGGATATCCAGATTATCAAAGAAATTCCTCAGGAGGATATGGAGGAATTGCAGGAGATTGCCGGAAATGTGGCAAAATTGAACCAGGCAAGAGACAACTATCTCCATACCACCAAGAAACTTTCCGATGCACAGTTTTTACAGATACAGCAGGATGAAAAAGAGATACCTGAGGCGATTCGCCGATTGGAGGCCAACGAGGCGTACGAGGCAGCCACCAAAAGAGATATGAACTATCTGGAAGGGGAAAAACAGCAGTGGGTGTATTGCATGGAGGAAGTGAAAGATGAGA
>USPJ01000281.1 GCA_900556645.1 uncultured Lachnospiraceae bacterium | reverse complement strand
CATGGAGGAGCCAATGATCCTAGTGGCGGAGGATTTGGCACCCAGCGAGACGGTGCAGTTGGAAAAAGATAAGATTCTTGCATTTGTGACCGTGCGGGGGTCCTTGAACTCCCATACTGCCATACTGGCGAGAACCATGGGAATTCCTGCGTTGGTGGGAACCAGCATGCCTTTGGAGGAATCTTTGGATGGAAAGCTGGCAGCAGTGGATGGAAATCAGGGCTGTTTTTATGTGGAACCCAATGATGAGACATTGAGAGTCATGGAGGAAAAAGCGGCAAAGGAGCGAGAAAATCGAGAACTTCTTATGGCGTTAAAGGGAAAAGAAAGTATTTCTCTGGATGGAAAAAAGGTGCTGACTTATGCCAACATTGGTAACAGTAAAGACCTTGCCGTTGTGCTTCAGAATGATGCGGAGGGAATCGGGTTGTTCCGCAGCGAGTTTCTGTATCTGGAAAAAAACACTTATCCCACCGAAGAAGAGCAGTTCAAGGTATACAAGATGGTTGCGGAAACCATGGCAGGCAGACGGGTCATTATCCGTACTCTGGATATCGGAGCGGACAAACAGGCAGATTATTTTGAACTTGCAAAGGAAGAAAATCCGGCCATGGGCTGCAGGGCAATCCGCATCTGTCTCACCAGACCGGAAATCTTTAAGACCCAGCTAAGGGCATTGTTCCGTGCCAGTGCTTACGGAAAACTGGCGGTGATGTATCCGATGATTACTTCCGTAGAGGAGGTAAGAAAAATCAAAGAGATTGTGGAGGAAGTAAAAGCGGAATTGAAGGAAGCTGAAATTGACTACGGAGAGGTAGAGCAGGGAATTATGATTGAGACTCCGGCGGCGGCTATTATTAGTGACCTTCTGGCAAAAGAAGTAGACTTTTTTAGTATCGGAACAAACGATCTGACCCAATACCTTTTGGCAATCGACAGGCAGAACGAAAAACTGGATGAGTTTTACAACCCTCATCACAAGGCGGTACTTCGCATGATTTATCAGACCGTACAGAATGCACACCGGGAGGGAATCTGGTGCGGCATCTGCGGAGAACTGGGAGCGGACCCGGAACTGACAAAGCTGTTTCTGGCAATGGGAATAGATGAGTTATCTGTGTCTCCAAGACGTATCCTTTCTATTAGAAAAATTATTCGGGAGACCGATGGAGAAAAAGAAGGAAAAGAGCTTTTGGAAAAATGGCTCTAAGAAAACACCGGCAGCTGTCAAAAGGCAGTTGCCGGAAGTTTTTTTGGGGTGTAAAATAGAAAAAAAGCCGGAAGAGAGTTTTGCAAGGAGAGAAGAGATGCTGACAGAAAAAAGACAGGAAGAAATTTTGCGGATGCTGGAGAGAAACGGCAGCGTTACGGTACAGGAATTAAAGGACGAATTTCAAGCTTCCGAATCTACCATACGGAGGGACTTGAATGCGTTGGATGAGCGGGGAGCTCTGATAAAGGTTTTCGGAGGAGCTGTGCAGGCGGAATCCCGAATAAAGATGAAGGAAGAACAGGTATCAAAACGTAAGGTTCAGAGTATGGAGGAGAAGAGAAAAATTGCAGAATATGCAGCCTCTCTGGTAGAACCGGATGATTTTATTTATCTGGATGCCGGAACCACCACCGGAGCCATGATACCATATCTGACGGAAAAGTCTGCAGCATTTGTGACCAATGCAGTTTCTCATGCATTACAGCTGGCGGAAAATGGTTTCCGGGTCACCCTCATAGGAGGGGAATTGAAAGCAGCCACCGAGGCATTGGTGGGAAATGAGGCGTATGTAAGTCTTCAGAAATACCATTTTACCAAAGGTTTTTGGGGAACCAACGGAGCGGATTTAAGAGCCGGATTTACCACACCGGATATCAATGAAGCCATGATTAAGGAAGGTGCCATGAAGCACACGCAGAATGCGTATGTGCTTTGTGACAGCCGGAAATTTCATCAGATATGTCCGGTGAAATTTGCGGAATTTTCACAGGCAACGGTAATTACGGACCGGATGCCGGACGAGAGCTATCAAGATGTGAAAAATATTGTTGTGGTATAAAAATTTTTGCAAAAAGCATTGACTCTGACGTTACGTTATAGTGTAGGGTATACTTACACGAGGAGGTCAGCAAGATGAAGACAGTAAATCAAGTGAGTAAATTAACGGGGGTGAGTATACGCACCCTGCATTATTACGATGAAATTGGTTTGCTGCATCCTTCTGCGGTTACAGAAGCCGGTTATAGGCTGTATGACGATACGGCACTGGAAAGATTGCAGCATATTATGTTGTTTCGGGAACTGGAGTTTCCGCTTAAGGATATCAAAGACATTCTAAACAGTAGTCATTTTGACAGAAATAAGGCCTTGGAACAGCAAATAGAACTGCTTACCTTAAAGAGAGAACATATTGATAATCTTATTACCTTTGCTCGTGGAATAAAAACGATAGGGGTAAAGAATATGAATTTTGAAGCTTTTGACACAAAGAAATTAGATGAGTATACGGCACAGGCGAAGGCAACTTGGGGAAACACGGATGCTTACAGAGAATATGAAGAAAAGACGAAAAATCTGGATGATTCACAAAGAAATCTATTGTGGGAAAACATGATGTTTTTGTTTACGGAATTTGGTCAGATGACGGAAAAAGAGCCGGAAGACGAAACCGTGCAGGCACAGGTAAAAAAATTACAGGACTACATAACAGATAATTTTTATACCTGTACC
>USPJ01000280.1 GCA_900556645.1 uncultured Lachnospiraceae bacterium | reverse complement strand
CACTTTTCCGTCATTGGTTGGGTTGATACCCAAATCAGACATGATGATTGCCTTTTCAATATCCTTTACCAGACTCTGCTCCCAAGGCTGAATCTGAATCATTCTCGGTTCCGGCACACTAACATTTGCAACCTGCTGCAAAGCGGTTGGAGTTCCGTAATAATCTACTTTAATTTTATCCAATACATGTGGGTTCGCACGTCCTGCACGAATGGTTCCCAGCTCTTCGATTAAATTCTTGTATGACTTCTGCATTTTCTCGTCATATTGAGCTAATCTCTCGTCCATTTTCCAATCCTCCTATATTAAACGGTTACAACCGTTCCGTTAAAATCTCCGCTCATGGCTTTTACGATACTGTTTTCCTCTTCCAAGGCGAACACATACATCGGCATCTTGTTTTCCATACACATAATGGAAGCCGTCAAATCAACTACTGCCAGCTGCTTATCAATAACCTCCCGAATAGATACCTCATCATAACGTTTCGCATCAGGATTTGATTTCGGATCGCTGTCATAAACGCCGTCAATGGCTTTCGCCAACAGAATACGGTCTGCCTCTATTTCAATGGCACGCAATACCGTTGCCGTATCTGTGGAAAAATATGGATGTCCGGTTCCTCCGGCAAAAAATACCACCATATTGTGTTCAAAATACTTGTTTGCACGGTCTTTAGAAAACAATTTTGTAAAAGAACCGCATTCAAATGGGGTAAGCACCTGTGTTTTCATTCCCACAGAGCGGAAAATCTCTGACACATAAATGCAATTCATAACGGTTGCCAGCATTCCTATCTGGTCTGCCTTGGTACGGTCAATGTTCTCGCTGGTACGTCCTCTCCAGAAGTTACCGCCTCCGATAACGACTCCCACCTGAACACCGTCATCCACTAATTGTTTTACCTGTTTTGCAACTCTTGTTACTGTTGCTTCATCAAATCCGGTATGTTTTTCTCCGGCTAATGCTTCGCCGCTGAGTTTTAATAATACTCTCTTCATCTCCGACTCCTATTATTTTGTTCCAAAAAGACTTTCCACATCAATATCTGAATAGCACTGTGAACAGAAACCTTCGATTACCGCTCCGTTGTTAATCTGTACAGAACGGGATTTGATGTTACCCATAACTACTGCAGAAGTGTCTACAACTACCGGTCCCTGTACATCAATATCGCCTTTGATTGCTCCTGCAATAACTGCAGAGGTCGCTGTGATATTTCCAACAATTACAGAACCCAATCCGATTTTAACGGTTCCTGTGGTAGTAACTTCTCCCTCTAACTTTGCATTATCTGCAAAGAACTCTGCAGATGCGGTATTTCCTTTAATTTCTCCTGTAACGGTAAGCTTTCCGTTGCACTGTACATCACCTACCACTGTTCCTCTCAAATCAATGGAACCATTGGACTGGATATTACCGTTTAAGCTTGTTCCCTCTGTAATTACGGTTACTTCATCTGTTGCCTGCGGAACTGTAGGATTCACAACCGGTACCTCCTGTCTTACCGGAACAGCCTCTTCCTGCGGCATTACCGGCTCTAAATTCTCTGTTGGCATATTGCTAACTGGTGTTTCTGTCTCCATACTCATGAATGGTTCCTCCTTGGTTGTAATATAATTTTCTTCTTCTGATTTGATTTCAGTCTCTTCTACCGGAATCTCTTTTTCTTCCGGTGCTGCCACAGACTCTAAAAGTCCGTCCAGTTTGGAAAGCTCGGATTCTACATCCAATTCCCCTTCCAATGTGTTTACGACTAAATCATCTTCTGTTTCTTCTTCCTCCAGAATATCATCTCCCGGCATTAATTCTTTCATTGCCTGTGATGCATCTTCTTTGAATTCTTTAAAAAAGCCCATATTACCCTCCATCTTTATTGTGCATTATCGTCGATACGAACGTGCTGTATCGGTGTTGTATCCTCGTCAATCGGAAGTATCTCCGCTCCGGCAGACTGTAATTGCTCAATCAGAGCCGCCAAACTGTCCACGGTAGTTGTCTTGGATGTGGCATCATGTAAAAGTACTACGGATGTCTTGTATTTTGTCACATCGCCCATGACATTCTGTATCAATTCGTCTGTGGTATATGCCTGCGAAGTGGCATCTCCACTGGAAACATTCCAATCGAAGTATGTAACTCCCTGCTGGTTCAGATAGGAAATAAATTCTCTCATATCCAGATTGCTGACCTTATTGCTGCTACCACCCGGAAATCTGTAATATTTACAATCCACACCGGTTACCTGATACAGGTAATCATGCAATTGATTGAAATCCGCTTCAAAGGCCTCTCTCGATTCATAGATTGCAGAATACTTATGGGAATAAGAATGCATACCCAGCGTATGACCTTCCTCCACAATCCGTTTGTACAATGCCTGTGACTCTTCGTCAGTCTTTCCTGTCACAAAAAAGGTTGCCTTTACACCATACTCATCCAGAATATCTAAAATCCGCTCGGTATTCTTACTCGGACCATCATCAAAAGTTAAATATACCTTTAACTGTTCTCCTTCTTCCGCCAGATTATCTGTACTCTGATCTGCTTCTGCTTCTTCTTGTTGCTGAGCATTTGTATTATATTCTTCTTTTGTATCTCCCTGAGGCGAATTCTGTTTGACTATATTATCTACCTGTTCTACCTGTGGAAGATTTCCCACAAGTTCCTTCAAGGTATGCTCTAATTTCAGGACTCGCACAAACAAAGTAACACACAAAATCAT
>USPJ01000279.1 GCA_900556645.1 uncultured Lachnospiraceae bacterium | reverse complement strand
TTAAGTTCCATCATATTTTACGGACCTCCCGGTACCGGTAAGACAACCTTGGCAAAAGTTATAGCCAATACCACGAAGGCAGAATTTTTATCCATCAATGCTACAGCGGCAGGGAAGAAAGACATGGAGGAAGTGGTAGAAAAAGCGAAACAGAGTCAGGGAATGTATGGGAAGAAAACCATTCTTTTTATTGATGAAATTCACCGCTTTAACAAAGGACAGCAGGACTATCTGCTTCCCTTCGTGGAGGATGGCACCATTATATTGATTGGAGCCACCACGGAGAATCCTTATTTTGAGGTCAACGGAGCATTGCTCTCCCGTTCCATTATCTTTGAGTTAAAGGCATTGGAGAAAGAGGATATCAAGATTCTTCTGCGAAGAGCCGTAACGGATGAAGAGAAGGGGATGGGAGCTTATCATGCCGTCATAGAGGAAGATGCTTTGGATTTTCTGGCGGATATCAGCAACGGTGACGCAAGGGCGGCATTGACGGCGGTGGAACTGGGAGTGCTGACCACAGAGCGGAGCCAAGACGGAATCATACATATTACCTTAGAGACCGCTCAGGAGTGTATTCAAAAAAGAGCGGTTCGTTATGATAAATCGGGGGATAATCATTATGATACCATTTCCGCCTTTATCAAAAGTATTCGGGGTTCCGACCCGGATGCGGCAGTATATTATCTGGCAAAAATGCTCTATGCCGGAGAGGATATCAAATTCATTGCCCGCAGGATGACGATTAGTGCGGCGGAGGATGTGGGAAATGCAGACCCCAACGCATTGACGGTGGCAGTCAGTGCGGCACAGGCAGTAGAAAGAATCGGAATGCCGGAGGCACGGATTATTTTGGCAGAGGCAGCCACTTATCTGGCAAGTGCACCGAAAAGCAATGCTTCGTATCTGGCAGTAGACCGGGCGATGCAGGCGGTGAAGGAGACAGCGAATGCCACCGTTCCGGTACATTTGCAGGATTCCCATTACAAGGGAAGTGCAAAACTGGGCCACGGAGAGGGATATCTGTATGCACATGATTATCCCAATCATTATGTGGAGCAGCAATATCTGCCGGATGCATTAAAGGATCAGGTATTTTACCAGCCGACAGAAATCGGCTATGAAAAAAAGATAAAAGAACACTTGGAGTTTATAAAAAAGAAGTAGTTTTAGGAGGATTTAAAATGAAGTCTTATCAGGAAATGACAAAGGAAGAACTGTTGCAGGAAAAGGAGAGCTTGGAGGCGGCATACAAGGAATATCAGAAGCGGGATCTGAGCTTGAATATGGCAAGAGGAAAGCCATCTGTGGAACAGTTAGATATGAATATGGATATGATGGAAGTTTTAAATTCTAAAACAGAAATGATATTAGAGGACGGAACCGATGTCCGTAATTATGGTGCTATGGACGGTATCCCGGAGGCAAAACGTCTGATGGCAGAGATGATGGGCTGTAACCCGGAAAATGTGTTGGTTTTCGGAAATGCCAGCTTGAATATTATGTATGATACGGTTTCCCGTTCCATGACCCACGGTGTCTGTGGAAGTACCCCGTGGTGTAAGCTGGATAGTGTCAAATTCCTGTGTCCGGTTCCGGGATATGACAGACATTTTTCCGTAACGGAGCATTTCGGAATTGAGATGATTAATATTCCGATGACGGAAAAGGGACCGGATATGGATATGGTGGAAGAGTATGTGAACCATGACCCGGCAGTAAAGGGAATCTGGTGTGTTCCGAAATATTCCAACCCACAGGGTGTGGTTTATTCTGATGAGACAGTAAAACGTTTTGCGGCATTAAAACCGGCAGCGGAGGATTTCAGAATTTTCTGGGATAACTCCTATGTGGTACATGATTTATATGAAGAGAATCAGCCGCAGCTTTTGGATATTATTTCCGAATGTGAAAAAGCAGGAAATCCGGATATTGTCTATGAGTTTGCTTCTACTTCAAAGGTAACCTTTGCGGGAGCAGGTATTGCGGCAATGGCAGCCTCCAAGAAGAATCTGGAGTTTGTGAAAAAAAGTATGACAGTGCAGACTATCGGATATGATAAGGTGAATCAGTACCGCCATGTGAAATATTTCAAGAATCTGGACGGCATCAAGGCGAAGATGAAACAGCATGCAGATATTATGCGTCCGAAATTTGAGATGGTGGAGAACATTCTGGAGGAAGAGCTGGGCGGACGAGGAATCGGTACATGGATAAAGCCTCTGGGCGGCTATTTCATTACCTTTGAAGGCTTGGAGGGTTCTGCAACGGCTATCGTACAAAAGGCAAAGGAGGCAGGTGTTGTGTTGACCGGAGCGGGGGCACCTTTCCCATATGGAAAAGACCCGAAGGATTCCGTTATCCGTATCGCACCATCCTATCCAACCATTGAAGAACTTCGTCTGGCAGCAGAAATCTTTGTGGTTTGTGTCAAATTAGTAAGTGTTGAAAAAATCTTGGAAGAGCGTTAGGGCAAAACTGAACTATATATTTTTTACGATTTGCTATCTTTCTTTTTCGAGGAAAATGGAACGGCAAAGCCAAAAATAATTCCAAGGGCAATGGCACCTGCGGTTTTGAAGGTTTCCAGTCCCATAGTAAGGGAACGGGTGCCTTCATTCATAATTAAATAATAAGAAGTATAGTAGATTCCGGCTCCCGGAACCAACGGAAAGATTCCGGTTATCAGATAGATGGTAACTGGATTTTTTTTGACAATAGATAAAATACGTGCCAGTAAC
>USPJ01000278.1 GCA_900556645.1 uncultured Lachnospiraceae bacterium | reverse complement strand
TGGATACCAGCATGGGGGTCTCTACCTCCAGGAAGCCCTGTCCGTCCAGATTCAGGAAACAAAAGACGAACTGGAACATCTGGATTCCATTAGCACTGCCCTTGATATCGCCGTCTCAGAAGATGATCTGATTCAGCTCAAGGAAGAACTGATTCAGTTTGGCTATATCAAACGCCATTATTCCAGCAAAAAGGGCAACAAAAAAGTTCGCATTAACAGCAAGCCATTCCACTATATCTCATCAGATGGCTTCCATATGTATGTGGGCAAAAATAACTTCCAGAACGAAGAATTGACCTTCAAATTCGCCACAGGAAATGACTGGTGGTTCCATGCCAAAAATATGCCCGGCTCCCATGTAATTGTAAGGGCAAATAATGAGGAACTGCCGGATTCCACCTTTGAAGAAGCCGGCAGGCTTGCAGCCTATTATTCCAGCGGACGGGAGGCTTCCAAAGTAGAAATCGACTATCTGCAAAAGAAAAACATCAAAAAACCCAACGGTGCTGCTCCGGGATTCGTGGTTTACTACACCAACTATTCCATGACCAGCGAAACCGATATTTCAGGAATTACCCTAAAGGAGAGCTGACAGCTCTTCTTTTTTATTTCCAGAACAAGCTTTTCTCTGAGAACAAAGCGGGCAAGCTAAATAAAAACAGAATCCGGGATATTGATATCTCGGATTCTGTCTGCATTCCGGGCGTCGGGCGATCCGCACCTCCCAATACTCTTCCTGCTCTTCTCTTTTTCTACTTTTCGGGCTTATTTACCAGCCATCTGACGCTCCTGGGCCTCAATCATTTTCTTTACCATATAACCTCCCACAGAACCGTTCTGCTTAGAAGTTAAGTTGCCGTTGTAGCCGTCAGATAAAGGTACTCCTAACTCGCTTGCTACCTCGTATTTAAAGCGATTCATTGCACTTTTTGCTTCCGGTACATTTGTTTTGTTAGATGACATTTGAAATTCCCCCTCTTTTACTTTTGTAGATTGTAACCTTTGTTACGCTCTTAGTATATGCCGACATTCCGGTTATAGTCCTACAAATCATTGGGGTTTCTGTCAAATTTTATAAATTCAAACGGGATGCCCAGCTTTCGCCGTAGGCTTCCATATAACGTTTTAACGCCTGATGTTCTTCTCTTTCTAAATATTCATCCTCCAGAAGTATCTGTTTTGCGTCTTCGGACGCCTCCTGTAAGATATCTGCATCTGCAAAAATATCTCCTACGGCAAATTCCATTTCACCACTCTGCCGTACACCGAAGAAATCTCCCTGTCCACGAAGCTTCAAATCCTCTCTGGCGATAGCAAAACCATCGTTAGAATCATTTAAAATCTGCAATCTTTTCTTCGATTCCTTCGATTGGGAGGTATTCATCATAATACAATAGGATTGAGCGTCTCCTCTTCCCACTCTTCCTCTTAACTGATGAAGCTGTGCCAGTCCGAACCGCTCTGCATTTTCAATCAGCATTACCGTGGCATTTGGCACATTCACGCCCACCTCGATAACTGTGGTGGAGACCAGTACATCTGTCCTCTTTTCCAGAAAATCCTCCATAATCTGATTTTTCTCCGCCGCCTTCATCTTCCCATGTAAAAAGGCAATCTGTAGCTCCGGTAACTCTTCTTTTAATATTTTTGCATAATCTATAACATTTTCAGCCTCCAGATTCTCACTTTCCTCCACCAGAGGACAGATGACATATGCCTGGTGACCTGCCTGCACCTGCTCTCGGATAAACTGGTAGGCTTTCGGGCGAAATTCCGTTCCCACCACGCAGTTTTTTATAGGAAGTCTTTTTGCCGGAAGCTCATCCATAACGGAAATATCCAAATCTCCGTAGAGAATAATGGCCAAAGTCCTTGGAATCGGTGTGGCACTCATTACCAGAATATGGGGATGTGTTCCCTTTTTCCCCAGAGTTTCCCTCTGCCGTACACCAAAACGGTGCTGTTCATCGGTAATGACCAATGCCAGATTATCATAGACCGCTTTCTCCTGTATCAAGGCGTGAGTTCCTACAATCATGGCGTTTGGATATATCTGCATTTTCTCATAGGCCTCCCGCTTCTGCTTTGCCGTAAGGGAACCGGTCAATAGAATCACCGGAGCCTCCACACCATAATCCCGGCACATCTGTGAAAAGCTCTCATAATGCTGTCTCGCCAAAACCTCTGTAGGCACCATAATTGCCGACTGATAACCGCTATGGGCAGCATCTGCCATTGCCAAAAATGCCACAATGGTCTTTCCCGAACCCACATCTCCCTGTAAAAGCCTCTGCATCACAAAACCGCTTCTCATATCCCTTCCGATTTCTGACACAGCTTTTTTTTGGGCATTGGTCAATGTATACGGAATCTTTGCAATGACAGACTCTACATATTCCGTGGTTCCAAAAGAAAACTCATTTTTCTGGGTACTCCGCTGCTCCTTTGACATCTGCATCATCAGAATAAACTGAAAGAAATCATCATAGGCAAGACGGTTCCTTGCCCGAACCAGCGAATGCTCTTTTTCCGGGAAATGAAGCTGTCTTACCGCCTCTTGATATTCCATAAGTCCGCGTTTTTTTCTTAAATCTTCCGGTAAATATTCCTCCAGAAGATAGGAAAGTTCCAATGCCTGTCCTACCGCCTTTCCAAAGGCATGGTTGGACAGTCCCTTTGTCAACGCATACACCGGCTGCAATCCCTCTGTAAGGAGGCGATACTGGTCAATATGATAAATTCGG
>USPJ01000277.1 GCA_900556645.1 uncultured Lachnospiraceae bacterium | reverse complement strand
TGAAAATCCAGAAGGCGGGATTTGAGCCAAGGGAGTTGGCAGAAATCAGCCGGGAAGAGCTGAGAGATGAGGAGATGGAGGAGCACCATCGGAAAAAGATACGGCTGATTGTGGCAATCTGTCTGTCCATACCGCTGCTGTATCTTTCCATGGGGCATATGCTGCCTTATCCGTTACCGTTGCCGGAAGTATTGGATATGCATAGGTATCCTATGAGATTTGCTGTGGCACAACTGATATTAACCACAGGAGTTCTTATCTGTGGACGTCATTTCTATTTTACCGGTTTTAAGACCTTGTTTCGCGGGCATCCCAATATGGATTCGCTGGTTGCCATTGGAACCGGAAGTGCTTTTTTATACAGCTTGGTTATGACTTTTCTTATTACAAGTGATAAGTCCTATGTCCATCACCTGTATTATGAATCGGCGGCTGTGGTGGTAACGTTGGTCATGCTGGGGAAATTTTTGGAAAGTAACAGCAAAAAGAAAACCAAAGATGCCATTCAAAAGCTTATTGAGCTGGCACCGGATATGGCATTGTTGGTTCAGAACGGAAAAACCATGGAAGTGCCTACCGATGAATTGGCGGTGGGAGATATTGTACTGGTTAAGCCGGGAAGCAAGATTCCCATTGATGGAATTGTTGTAGAAGGCGAGAGTGCCGTGGACGAGTCCATGATGACCGGAGAGAGTATACCGGTGGAAAAAACCTTGGACAGCCGGGTGATTGGCGGCAGTATGAATTATAACGGAACCATGAAAGTCCGTGTAACCCATGAGGTGGGAGATACCACCTTGTCTAAGATTGTGGCAATGATGGAAGAAGCACAGGGAAAGAAGGCACCGATTTCCAAGCTGGCAGATACGGTGGCAGGGTATTTTGTACCGGTAGTTATGGGAATTGCCCTTTTTGCAGCGGTGGTATGGTTTTTGTTGGGAAAGGATTTTGCTTTTGTACTGAATATTTTCGTTTCCGTATTAGTCATAGCCTGCCCTTGTGCCTTGGGATTGGCGACCCCTACCGCCATTATGGTGGGAACCGGATTGGGAGCAAATCACGGAATCCTGTTTCGCAGCGGAGAAGCCTTAGAACATCTTCGGAATATAAATGTGGTGCTTTTGGATAAGACGGGAACCATCACTGAGGGAAAGCCTGCGGTGGTGTCGGTGATGGAAATGTATGAGGAGAAAGAAAAACTGATGGAAATTGCCGCCTCCATGGAACATTTTTCCGAGCATCCGCTGGGAAAAGCTATCGCAGAATACGGAGAAAAGACCGGAAGGATTTATCCGGACAAAGTCAGGGATTTTCAGGCAGTCAGCGGAAAAGGAATTCAGGCGTCCTATGAAGGACGGCAGGTTCAGATAGGAAATGCGGCATTTATGAAGGAGTGCGGTGTTTCTGTGACGGAGATTGAAGCTCAGGTAAAGGCAGAAGCCGAAAAAGGCAGAACTCCAATGTTTGTGGTAATAGAAGGAAAACTCTCAGGGGTTATCTGTGTGGCGGATACTGTCAAAGAAAGCAGCAAAGAGGCAATCAAAGCCCTGAAAAACCACGGATTGCAGGTATATATGCTGACAGGAGATAACCGTCTGACGGCAGAATATATCGGTAAGAGTGTTGGTGTAGACGGAGTCATCGCAGAGGTTTTTCCACAGGATAAGGCAGGCGAGGTGGAAAAACTCCAGAAGCAGGGAAAACGTGTGGCTATGGTGGGAGACGGAGTCAATGATGCTCCGGCACTGATGCAGGCAGATGTGGGAATTTCCATCGGAGACGGAAGCGACATTGCGGTGGATTCCAGCGATGTGGTGCTGATGAAGTCAGATTTGACCGACGTATCCAAAGCCTTTGCATTAAGCAGGGGAACCATACGAAACATCAAGGAGAATCTCTTCTGGGCGTTTTTCTATAATTCCCTTGGAATACCGGTGGCTGCGGGAGTGCTTTACGGAATCAACGGAATGTTGTTAAGTCCGATGATAGGGGGACTTGCCATGTCGCTGAGCTCCGTCTTTGTGGTGTGTAATGCGTTGCGGCTGCGGAGACTGCGTTTGGAGTAGAGGAGGAAAAACATGGAAAAGGAATGTTGTCACCAGAGAAAAAAGGTGCGGAAGGAAGAGGAATACAAGGATTTGATTCATCGGTTAAACCGTATCGAGGGTCAGGTGCGGGGAGTGCGGAACATGGTGGAAGAAGACCGCTATTGCGTAGATATTCTCACACAGGTATCGGCAATCCAGTCAGCCCTGAATGCATTTAACAAAACGTTATTGAAAAATCACATTTCAACCTGCGTGGCGGAAGATATCCGAAATGAAAAGGAAGGTGCCGTGGAGGAATTGTGTGATACCATACAAAAATTAATGAAATAAGGAGGAAACAGATTATGGTAACATTGAAATCAGAGGACATCCATTGTGAAGGATGTGTGGAGCGAATTGACAAAGCTTTTACAGAGGCAGGCATTGCCCATGAAATCAGCTTAGAGGAAAAGACTGTCAAAGCAGATTGCGGGGCAGAACAGGCCATAGAGCTTCTGGATGACTTGGGCTTTGAAGCGGTTCAGATTTAGGGAAAATGGATATAAAATGAAAAGGTATCAGACGCTGTCTGATACCTTTTCATTTTATAAGCTGAGAATGGGACTCGAACCCACGACCTGCTGATTACGAATCAGCTGCTCTACCAACTGAGCCATCCCAGCACATATAAAAATCGTACTTGGATATTATATATAGAAATC
>USPJ01000276.1 GCA_900556645.1 uncultured Lachnospiraceae bacterium | reverse complement strand
GTGGTTACCAAAAACACTTCCGGACTGGCAATTACAAATTCCAACACACTGTCTGCCACTCCTGCCCCTGTATCAATCAATATCACATCTGCCATCTCATCCAGCTTGGACAGGCAGTGCACCAAATACACAATCTGATCTTTGGAGAGATTGTTCATGTTTACAATACCGGAACCACCGGAAATAAAACCGATTCCCATAGGTCCTTCCGTAATGATTTCCCGGATATCTCTTCCCTTATAGATTAAATCACTCAAATTATATTTGGGAATTGCCCCGAACATAACCTCTACATTTGCCAACCCAAGGTCTGCATCAAAGATTATAACTCTTTTTCCCAATTTCGACAATTGAATTGCCATATTTACTGCCACATTGGACTTTCCCACTCCACCTTTTCCGCTGGTAATGGTAATGACTCTGGCATGATTCGACACCATCCTCTGATTTTGTCTTTTAATCACATTTCTGATTCCTTCTGCCTGATCCATGAGTTATCTTCCTCCTAACAGATTCTTTACGATTTTCTGCGTGTCAAAAATCTCAATATCATCCGGCACATTCTGACCGTTGGTGATATAAGATAACTCTGCATTGGAATACAGCTTTACATTTAGCAGATTTCCATAGGTTGAGGTCTCATCCAGCTTCGTAAAAATAATCTTATAGTCTGCAATCTCATTGTAAATATCTATGATTTCCAACAAATCCTTGTATTTTGTGGTTGCACTCAGCACCAGATACACGGACTTATCATATTTCTCATCCACGGATTCAATCAGCCGCTTGATATCCTCCCTCTGGCTGTCGCTTTTGTGAGAAAATCCCGCGGTATCCACTAACACCAAATCATAATCTCCCACATTCTCGATTGCCTGATTCATTTCTTCTGCGGAATAAATAATCGAAAAAGGCTCATCCAAAATATTAGCATAGGTCCGAAGCTGTTCTGCCGCAGCAATCCGATAAGTATCTGCGGTCAAAAATGCTACCTTCTTTCCCTGTTCCACCTTGTATTTGGATGCAATCTTGGCAATGGTTGTGGTTTTTCCCACTCCCGTAGGTCCAATAACAAACACTACCTTTGGTTTCTTTCCTGTCAAATCTATGGTTTTCGGCTGTCCGAATTTCAAAATCATTTTCTGATAGACATTGGATAAGATATAATCTACGCTGTTGCCCTTTTTCATCACACTTTCCAGTTCATCCAATATCTGATTTGCATACTTTTCATTGACATCGTTATTTAGAAGCGTCTTGTACAGCATCTTCACAAACTGAAAGCTCTCCGTCTTATTCTGCGTAGGAGCCTCTTCCTTCGGTTCCTCTCGATGTTCTTCCTCAGAAAAACGATGTTCAATCATATTCTGTAAATTATCCAACCGCTGTTCAATTCCGTCTTTCTCCGGCTTGCTCTCTTTTAATACCTCAGCAAATATATCTTTTTTTACGGTAGGCTGTTCCGTTTCTTTCCGCTCATAAGGCGGCATCTGTATGGGATCATCTGCTGCCAGATTAATCTGTTCATGCATTTTCATAGGGGAATTAAAAGCCGCCACCGGATTTACCTGCTCTGTCTCTTCTTTTGCCGCAGTTACCTCGTAAATGGTTTTCTTAAAGAGGCTGGCAACCCCCTTTGGCTTGATGGTCTTCACATTCATGATGACCACATTTTCTCCCATCTCCTGTTTTGCTTTTTCAATTGCCTCTTCTTCTGTTTTTCCCTGAAATTTGTTAATTGTCATTAGCTAGTCACCATCCCAACTGACTGTAGCTCCACATTGGATTCCACCTCGTTATAGGAAACTACAATCAAATCTTTAAAGTACTCTTCTGTCAGTTTTTTAAAATACATCCGCACAATCGGCGAAGTCACGATAATCGGATTCTTTCCCATATTCTCCAGTTTCGCAATCTCGGTCTCCACCGAATCCATAATGGCTCTGGTCTTTTCCGGGTCTAAGGTCAGGTATGCCCCCTGCTCCGTCTGTTTTACGGAAGACATGATATCCTGCTCCACCTTCGGGTCCAGAGTTACCACGCTGGTAACCTCGTTTGCCGGGAAATACTTGGTGGAAATGGCACGTTTTAAGCTTTGCCGAACATACTCTGTCAAAACATCCGTATCTCTGGAGGTAGCCGCATGGTCCGCCAGAGTCTCAAAAATGGTAAGCAGGTCTCTGATGGAAATACCTTCCCGCAAAAGATTCTGCAATACCTTCTGTATTTCGCCCAATCCCAACAGCTTCGGTATCAGTTCCTCCACCAGTGCCGGATTGCTCTCTTTGATATTGTTTACCAGATTCTGTACATCCTGTCTGGTCAAAAGCTCTGCTATGTGGCTCTTAATGACCTCCGTCAGATGGGTTGCAATGATGGACGGCGGGTCTACCACCGTATATCCCAGACTTTCTGCCCGCTCCCGCTGGCTTTCCGTAATCCAGATTGCCGGAAGATGGAAGGATGGCTCAAAGGTTGGAATACCTGTGATTTCCTCGGTTACATATCCCGGATTCATTGCCATGTAGTGGTCAAAGAGAATCTCTCCCTCTGTCACCTGTATCCCTTTTATTTTAATAATATACTGATTCGGATTCAACTGGATATTATCCCTCAAGCGGATAATCGGCACTACCGTACCAAGCTCCAGAGCAATCTGCCGCCTTATCATAACTACACGGTCCAGCAGGTCTCCCCCTTGATTTACATCTGCCAGCGGAATGATACCGTATCCAAACTCCAGCTCAATAGGATCCAC
>USPJ01000275.1 GCA_900556645.1 uncultured Lachnospiraceae bacterium | reverse complement strand
TTTTACCTATTTCATTATAAAGAACTCATTTTGCTTTGTCAATTAACAGTACTGTACCAACTGGCAATGTCATTTCCCTTATTTTTTTGTTACTTTTTGCTAAATTTTCCACTGTTGTTTTGTGCATATTGGCTATATTAAGGATTGTTTCTCCTTTTTTTACAACATATGGAATGAAAGCTCCTTCGATCACGTTCGTAAATCCAGGCACACATAATTCATCTCCAATCTGTAAATTATATACATTTACAAAAGGATTTTGTCTCATGATATCTTTTACCCTGACACCATGTGCTTTCGCGATCTTATATAAACTATCCTTTTCCTTTACAACATACACTGTCCCTTTACACGAATTTGTCTGCATCATTCTTGGCATTCCTTCGCTTTTTTTATAGAATATGCAGCAGCATTTCCTTGTTTCCACTATTTTCCCAGATATTTCTTGACATACTGTCCGGTGTAGGACTCCGGTATCTGCGCCACCTCTTCCGGTGTTCCCTGTGCAATGACAGTTCCGCCCCGGTCACCACCTTCCAGTCCCATGTCTATGATATAGTCCGCAGTTTTTATTACATCCAGATTATGCTCTATAACAACTACGGTATTGCCCCCTTCTGACAGTCGTCTCAAAATTTCTATCAGCTTATGCACATCCGCAAAATGCAGTCCGGTGGTAGGCTCATCTAAAATATAGATGGTTTTTCCCGTACTCCGCTTACTCAGTTCTGTTGCCAGTTTGATTCTCTGGGCTTCTCCTCCTGAAAGGGTAGTGGAAGGCTGACCCAGACGGATATAGGAAAGTCCCACATCATAAAGAGTCTGTATCTTTCTGTGAATAGACGGTACATTTTCAAAAAAAGTCAGTGCCTCCTCCACCGTCATATCCAGCACATCATAAATGGTTTTTCCTTTATAACGCACTTCCAGGGTCTCCCGGTTATACCGTTTTCCCTGACAAACCTCACAAGGCACATAGACATCCGGCAGAAAATGCATCTCGATTTTCAATATACCGTCTCCGGAACAAGCCTCACAACGTCCGCCTTTGACATTGAAGCTGAATCGTCCTTTTTTGTATCCCCGGGCTTTGGCATCCGGCGTCGCCGCAAAGAGATCCCGAATCATATCAAAAACGCCCGTATAGGTAGCCGGATTGGAACGAGGAGTTCTTCCGATAGGAGACTGATCAATATCGATTACCTTATCCAACTGTTCTATTCCTTCAATGGTATCATGCTTTCCTGCAATGGTTCTGGCACGATTCAGTTTCTTCGCCAGAGTTTTGTAGAGAATCTCATTGGTCAGAGAACTTTTCCCCGAACCGGATACTCCCGTAATGCAGGTCATCGCACCCAACGGCACTTGCACATCGATATTTTTCAGATTATTCTCTCTGGCTCCCCGGATAGTCAGCCATCCGGTAGGCTGTCTCCGCTCCTCAGGTACCGGAATTTTCATCCTTCCGCTGAGATATGCCCCGGTAATGGAATTTTTATTTTCCATGATTTCCTGTGCATTTCCCACAGCCACCACTTCACCGCCGTGTTCTCCTGCTCCCGGTCCGATATCCACGATGTAATCCGCCGCCAGCATAGTGTCCTCATCATGCTCCACCACAATCAGGGTGTTTCCCAAATCCCGAAGATGGTTTAAGGTGTTCAACAGCTTATCATTATCTCTCTGATGTAATCCGATACTTGGCTCATCCAGAATATAGGCAACTCCCACCAGTCCCGAACCAATCTGAGTTGCCAGACGGATTCTCTGGGCTTCTCCTCCCGAAAGACTTCCGGTTGCTCTTGCCAAAGTCAGATATTCCAATCCTACATCCAACAGGAAACCGACTCTTGCTTTGATTTCTTTGATAATCTGTGCTCCAATCAATTCCTGCTGCTTCGTCAGCTTCAACTCTTCAAAAAATTTCTGAAGCTTTCGAATGGACATTGTAGTAACCTCATAGATATTTTTATCCCCTACGGTAACTGCCAAAGACTCCCGTTTCAAACGCTGTCCGCCACAAACTTTACAAGGAGTAATCCTCATAAAGGTCTCATATTCCTGCTTCATGGTATCAGAACCGGTCTCCCGATAACGCCGCTCCACATTTTTAATCAAGCCGTCAAAGGCAACGTCATAAACTCCCTCTCCCCTCTGTCCCCGATAGTAAACCTTTACCTCTCTGCCATCGGTTCCGTGAATAAGCATATGGCGAATTTCCTCCGGCAAATCCTGGTACGGGGTATTTAAATCAAACTCATATTCTTTTGCCAGTGCTTTCAAAATGGCATAGGTGTAGCTGGACTGGTCGGTGCAGGACTGCCAGCCCATCACCTGAATTGCCCCCTCCGCAATAGAAAGGCTTTTGTCCGGTATCATCAAATCCTCGTCAAATTCCATTTTGTAACCCAAGCCAAAACACTCTGGGCAGGCACCGAAAGGATTATTAAAAGAAAAGCTTCTCGGCTCTATCTCATCAATGCTGATTTCACAATCCGGGCAGGAAAAGCTCTGGGAAAACTGTATAGGCTCTCCGCCGATGACATCTACCGTCATCAAACCATTTGCCAGTTCCAATACATTCTCGATGGAATCCGTCAGACGCTTTTCAATCCCTTCCTTTACCACCAGACGATCTACCACAATCTCTATATTATGTTTAATGTTTTTATCCAACGGTATCTCTTCCGTCAACTCATAAATATTGCCATCCACCTGCACACGGACATAACCGCTTCTCTTTGCTTTCTCAAAGAGCTTTTGGTGCA
>USPJ01000274.1 GCA_900556645.1 uncultured Lachnospiraceae bacterium | reverse complement strand
ACAGCCCCTGTCATTGTGCGGATGGAGACACAACACAACACCATCTCTGTATTTTAAGTGTTTATTTATGTATTCTACCTGTGTTGCGAAAACATGCGGCATTGCGTTTTCCACGGTCGTAGGGATATTTATGATAGCTTTTTTGTCTGCCTTTGGCTGCCATACATCAAGTACTGCATTACATACGTCAACTGCATAATCGACTTCTGTTCCTGAAAAGCTCTCAGGACTGTACTGGAATCTGAAATTTCCTTCTGTCTGTTCGGCAAGCTCCTTTAAAAGCTTTGCTCCATCAACCGCAAGCTGTTTTATTTCTTCTTTTGACTTTTTAAATACCTGCTCACGCTGTGCGACAGATGTGGAATTATAAAGATGCACAACTGCCTGCGGTGCGCCCTCAAGCGCTGCAAATGTCTTTCTGATTATATGCTCCCTTGCCTGTGTAAGCACATGTATAGTAACATCATCAGGTATCATGTCTCTTTCTATAAGTGCTCTGGCAAAATTGTATTCTGTCTCAGATGCAGCCGGGAAGCCTACCTCGATTTCCTTAAAGCCTATATCTACGAGCATCTTAAAAAAATCAAGCTTTTCTTCAAGGTTCATAGGCTCTATAAGAGCCTGATTTCCATCACGCAGATCAACCGAACACCATAATGGCGCTTTATCTATATATTCTTTCTTTACCCAATCATATGTACATTCAGGCGGCATAAAATAACCGCGTTCATATTTGTCGTAACCTTTCACTATACAAGACCTCTTTTCATTTCTTTTCAATATAATGACTATATCAGAAAGTGTTTTATATTTGAATGATTAAATTTAATCACTTTTATTGATTTATTTTAACATTTTCCAAAATCTCATTTAATGCACTGCCGCTGCTGGTATGACAACGGATAATATTTGCATGGCTTTTCTCTGCTTCACCTACTGCGGATTTTACCATCTGATGGGAAACCGTATTGGTAAAAACAATCAGCACATCGGGACTTCCAATCTGGTTTCCGAGGTTTCCCGCCTTCTTGGTAAACACCTTTGCTTTGCAGTTATGGTTTTTACAAATTTTTTTATATTGGGCAACCATGCGGTCATGGCCTCCTACAATCACAACACTCATACTCTCTACCTACACTTTCCCAAAACGATTCTTACAGGGATGCCAGCTGTTTTCCCAGACTCTTACATTCTTCTAAGGCATCTGCATCCGGGTACTCATGACAAATCAATCCCTCACGGTTTAATACGTTTGCTCCTGCATCTAACATTCTCTGCTCCCAGTCACGCATCCATTCTCCATCGCCCCATCCGTAGGAACCAAAAAGGGCAATATTTTTTCCTTTTGCAAATTTCTCAACTTCCTCTACGAAAGGTTCCATTTCACTTTCCTCCAGAACCTCTGCTCCCATTGCCGGGCATCCTAAAGCAAATACGCTTTCACTCTCCAAATCCTGTGGTGCCATGTCCGATACGGAAACCACCGCACATTCCTTTCCTGCTTCTTTGATTCCCTCACCGATGGCTTCTGCCATTGCCTGTGTGTTGCCACCCTGTGACCAATATGCTACGGTTATTTTACTCATGCTAACATCCTCCTGATTTCTATTCCGTGCGAAAGCATCCGAATCACTCGCTCCTTCGCCTGGTTGTATGCTTCAAAAAGTGCTATGGCCTCCACCACATTTCCGTATACCTTCCAGTAACCGGTGTAAAGATAATTTTTCCCCTGATGGCGGATAAATCCCAACACATCCTCCACCGGATATCCCAGCAGCAATCCTATCTCATGGGGAAAGGCTCCCTTTTCCTCCATATAGCAAGCATATCTTTTTTTCAGTTCTTCACAGATACTGTCCGGCTCCAGTTCTTCATAGCCGAACATCTTCATGGTCTCTGCCACCTCTTCTGTGTTCAGATACGCTTCCAGCTCTTCCCTTTGATAGAGAAGATATATCCGCTTTTCCTCCGACTGATAGATTAGTTTTACGGAAATTCTGGTTTCCCGGAACATTTCAAATATATCCTCCTCGCTTTGATTTTTCACGCTCAGCAGATTGGATACCTTAATCCCTGTCAAAAGAGGTGCACATTGCAATGCTAACTGAGTCTGCAAATCCTCCTGATTCAGTTCTTCCACCATTTGAAATACTTCCTTGCTCATAGCTCTTTCCTTTCTAGTTAGTTCTAACTAACTCATGTATAGGTTACAGGATTTTTCTATGGAAATCAACCCCTTTAATGGTTCGGTTTTCTCAATAAAGCTACTCTGTACTCTTTAATGCTTCTCCCATTGGAATGTGTCTGATTTTTCGGTTCAGCCAAATGGAGGCTATGGCATATACAAAGATTCCAAACAGGAACATTTCTCCAAATATGACAGGCTTTACATAGAAAGTCAGCCAACCACGAATATCAAACATCATAAACTGATAGAGTTTTTCCATAATATAGTAATCCAAGGGGATAGTAATCAGCTGTGAAAGTACGACCACGACTGTGGTACTTCGGTTATAGAGTCTGATGATTTCCCGTTGGTTATATCCCAATATTTTTATCATGGATATGGAAAGTCCGTTCCTCTCAATGACCAGTTTCGCTAAAAGCAGCAAAATTAACAGATAGATAAATGCCGCAAAACCGCAAAACAGAAAGAATGCCGGCCCCATAGAATCCTCCAGCTGATCTGCGATGATAGTTAAATCATGCTGTGTAATAATAGACCCTATCCATTTCTCATCCACATCTGTAAGTTTTTCATCCGTAAAA
>USPJ01000273.1 GCA_900556645.1 uncultured Lachnospiraceae bacterium | reverse complement strand
GGTTCAAAATTATGTCAGAATTAACTTTTGAACAAATGCTGGAAGAATCATTAAAGACAATACATGCAGGAGAGGTAGTCGAAGGTACAGTTATCGATGTGAAACCGGATGAGATCATCCTGAATATTGGCTATAAATCAGACGGTATTATTACACGTAATGAGTATACAAACGAACCAAACGTGGATTTGACAACTGTTGTTTCCGTTGGCGATACCATGGAAGCAAAGGTCGTAAAAGTAAACGACGGCGAAGGTCAGGTACTCCTTTCCTACAAACGTCTTGCAGCAGAGAAAGGCAGCAAGAGATTAGAGGAAGCTTTCGAAAATCAGGAAGTTTTAACCGCAAAGGTTGCACAGGTATTGGCAGGAGGATTAAGTGTCATCATCGACGAGACAAGAGTATTTATCCCTGCAAGCTTGGTATCCGATGTATATGAGAAGGATTTAACAAAATACGAAGGACAGGACATTGAATTTGTTATCACAGAGTTCAATCCGAGAAGAAGAAGAATTATCGGTGACAGAAAACAGTTACTGGTGGCTAAGAAAGCAGAGATGCAGAAAGCTTTATTTGAGAGCAGCCATGTAGGTGATGTGGTAGAAGGAACTGTTAAGAATGTAACAGATTTCGGTGCTTTCATCGATTTAGGCGGAGCAGACGGACTGCTTCATATCTCAGAGATTTCCTGGGGCAGAGTTGAGAATCCAAAGAAAGTATTCAAAGTCGGTGATGTTGTAAAGACATTTATCAAAGACATCAACGGAAACAAGATTGCATTATCCATGAAATTTGAAGAGGATAATCCTTGGAACAATGCCGCTGAGAAATACGCAGTGGGAACCATTGTAACAGGTGTTGTTGCAAGAATGACAGACTTTGGTGCATTCGTAGAACTGGCACCGGGCGTAGATGCTTTATTACATGTATCCCAGATTTCTGCTGAGCATGTAGAGAAACCGGCTGATGTATTAAAGGTTGGTCAGGAAGTAGAAGCAAAGATTGTGGACTTCAACGAAGAAGACAAGAAAATCAGCTTGAGCATCAAGGCTTTGAATGCTCCAGAGACAGAGGAAGAAGATGACTCAGATATCGCAGATGTAGATATCGAGGCAGTAGCAAATGAAGTAGAGTAACAACGGAGTACGTCCCATGTTTGAAGATTACGAAAAACTGAAAAAAGATGTATACGCTTTGACCAAAATTGATTTGAACTGCTATAAAGAGAAGCAGATGAGGCGTCGCATTGATACATTAATCACCAAGAATAAGATTACATCTTATGATGATTATGTAAAACTAATCAAAAGCAACCCGGAAAAATTTGAGGAGTTTGTTAATTTCCTTACCATAAATGTTTCTGAGTTCTATCGCAATCCCGAGCAGTGGGAGGTTTTAGATAAGGATGTATTTCCGAGATTAGTCCAAAAGTTTGGTAAGTCATTAAAGGTTTGGAGTGCAGCATGCTCCACCGGAGATGAACCATATTCTTTGGTAATGGCATTGTCCAGACATGTGCCGTTGTCAAACATCAAGATTATTGCAACGGATATTGACAAGCAGGTGCTTGACAAAGCGAGAATGGGACTATACAATGCCAAAAGCATTTCTTCCGTACCGGAAGATTTCAAGAAGAAATATTTTACACAGGTGGGAGGTTCCTACCAGATATCAGATGAGATTAAGAAATGCGTGGAGTTCAAAGAACATAATCTTTTGAAAGACCCATATCCTACAGGATGTCATCTGATTGTGTGTAGAAATGTGGTAATTTATTTTACCGAAGAGGCCAAAGACGAGATTTATCGTAAATTCAACCAGTCATTGGTAAAGGAAGGTGTTCTGTTTATCGGAAGTACGGAACAGATTACCAACTATAAGGATTTGAATTACATACGGAACAAATCGTTCTTTTTTGAAAAGGCATAAAAAGAGGGTTCTCAAGTCATTCAGACTTTGAGAACCCTTTATTTTTGCTTTTTTCCTGATTGTTGCAACAGAATAGAAAATATATGCATAATATATTGCCGTACCGTGTCTTCGTCATCCCAGAAATCATCCGTCAGTTCAAAATAGGACATTTTGTCGTGATATTCTAATTTGAAATAAGGGGAGACCACCACCTCATACTGTGGAAGGAAACAGCCTGTTTTCTTGCTATAACAGGTAGCCGCCTTCGCTTTGGTACGGTAATCTTTGTCCACATAGAAAGCCACACTTTTGTGAACCGCCGTATCCTCGTGAGGAAGATAGTAATAGTCTTTGTAGTTGGGATAAAAATACTTCAATTCCCCATCGTAGATGCGGATACTGATTTTTGTGGTATCCTGATAACTGGTAAAATAAATATTCTCATAGCCGAAGGAGATACGTTTCGGCACCGGATAGAGATTCTTCAAAGTAAAAATACACTCGTCCTTGGAAGTTCGGGAATAGTCTTCGTAAATGTTTTTTTCAATGGTCTGGATGGAAAAAGCCCCCTGAAATAATTGTAGGTAGGTCAAAATAGGAAGCAAATCCACCATTCCCAGAACATCTTCATAATTGTGAAGCTTTAAAAGGTCTGCCTGCTGGGCATCCGGGCTCTTCACATAGTCGTGGTAAATATTAATCAATTCCCCGCCGGAATACAAATCTTCCCGTTCCAAGCCTAAAAATTTCTCTACGGTTTTCTGCTTGAAATTTGGCAGTTTGAAGAGATGACGGAATTTGGACAGGGATTTAAAAATATCAATATAGGAAAAATCAGAAAAATCCTCATTCATTCCA
>USPJ01000272.1 GCA_900556645.1 uncultured Lachnospiraceae bacterium | reverse complement strand
GGAAACGTCGGGGTTCTTTCGTGTTCCTTGATGACCTATTATTGAATCATTTACTCGCCTTCTTCGGAAGGGTTTTCAAAGTCGTTATTGTTATCATCGTCATTCTTGTTATCATCAGAAGGAGTATCAGGATTGTTATTGTTATCCGGATTCTTGTTATCATCATTCGGATTGTCATTGTCATTCGTGTTATCTTTTTTGTCCTTTTTATCCTTCTTCTCATTCTTATCTAAGAAACCACCAATATTTTCGAGTGCATCGGTTGTATTCGTAGAAGCATTATGCACATCACAGGTAGAATTTGCAAGCTCATCGGAAAGAAGATATGGACCATCTCCGGAGTTTGCAGAACCGCCAATGATATAGATGTTCGTCTGCTTCGTTTCTTCCGGACAAAACTCATTTGCAATTTTCATAGATGCCGTACAGATTGTTGCACGAACATGGTGGTCGCAGATTTCCGTAGGAACGGTTCCTGATGCAAAATATTCGGTATAAACCTGACTTCCTCGCGGGTCGGCATCACAGATGCCTTCTACAGCCAGTTTGCCGGACTTTTTGCAGACCGTTGCGGTCTCGATACCGGAAGGCTTTTTAAATTCCTTATATTCCAGACCTTCGTTGGCACGTTGCATAACCGCTTTCCAAATATTCTTTGTGTAACGGGTGCTGCTCAGCGATGAGTTGTCATCGTAACCTCCCCAGATAACGCAGGTATAATAAGGAGTAAAACCGGCAAATACGGAGTCACGGTCCTTGGTAGTTGTACCGGATTTACCTGCAACCGGCATATTACTAATGTTTGCGGCAGTACCGGTACCGGAAGTCATAACATCCTGCATAGCGGAAGTCAAAAGCCATGCGGTGCTTTCTTTTAATACGGTACGGGTCTGCGGCTCGGTGTAATCCACCAGTACATTGCCGTCGTGGTCTAAGATTTTTGTGAAGTACCGTGGCTCTGTATAGGTGCCGCCATTGGCAATGGTTGCATATGCGGCAGTCAGTTCCACGTTGTATACACCCTTTGTCAGACCGCCCAGACAGAGAGACTGGGTATTGTCATCATCCACCAATGTAGTAAAACCGAAATTCTTGGCATAATCGTAACCCACCTGTGTGCCGATTTCTGTCAGCGTTTTTACAGTAACCACGTTGATGGAATCTGTAATTGCTTCCCGAAGAGTGGTAAATCCACGATAATTGCTGTCATAGTTTCTAAGGGAAGTTCCGTTTGCATAGGAATACGGAGCATCATCCTGTACCGTTGCCAGAGTCATTCCGGCAGAATCCAACGCCGGTGCATAAGCTGCAATAATCTTGAAAGTAGAACCCGGCTGTCTCGGAGTGGAAGTAGCTCTGTTTAAGGTCTTGCTGGCAGTTTTTTCGCCTCTTCCGCCTACAAGGGCTTTTACCTCTCCGGTAGACTGATCCATCAAGGTCAAAGCGGCCTGCGGCTGTAAAGTATAAACGATGGTTTCGCCGCCCTCCGGTATGGTATCGCCTTCTTCCATCATGGCATTTTTGTATTTTTCGATGGCAGCATCTGCAGCCTCTTGACTGGCAAAGTTGATATCGTAGCTCTTATCCTCTGCCTGATAGTAGGAGAGCATGGTTTGCTCGCTGTAATTTTTATAAGTACCGTCTGATTTTTGAATGGTAAGCCGATAGGAGAATGAGTACTCCGGGTTACCGGCATAATTATCAGGGTTGTTGACCTCTTCGTCACAGATGGCCTGTAAATGGCTGTCCTGTGTAGAATAGATGGTTAAACCACCGCTGTACAAAGCTTTATAAGCCTGTGTCTCGGTGTAGCCCTTTTCGTCAATCAGAACCTGAATTGCCTGCTCTGTAAGAGCATCTACAAAATAAGAAGTAACATTATCGTCGGCAATTTCCGTATTTACAATCTGGATACGCTCGTACACATCATCCTTTAAGGCTTCATCATACTGTTTTTCAGTAATATAATCCTGTTGCAGCATATTTTTGAGAACCTTGGCACGACGTTTCTCGTTTTCCTCCGGGTTGGTAACCGGATTGTACTTGCTCGGATTCTGAGTAATGGCTGCAATGACTGCGGACTCGGAAAGTGTCAGCTCCGAGACATCTTTGTTAAAGTAACGCTCTGAGGCAGCCTGTACACCTAAGGTATTCTGACCGAGATTGATGGAATTCAGATAGTTTTCCATAATCCAATCTTTGTCTACTTTTTTCTCCAACTGCACGGCGAGATACTGTTCCTGAAGCTTTCGCTCCACTCTGTCAGAAAAAGTGGACTCGCTGGTCCAGTCGGTAAAAACGTTATTTTTCAGTAACTGCTGTGTAATGGTCGAAGCACCCTCTGAAAAGTGACCGCTGGTAATGCCCTTAAAGCCGGCACGTACGATACCCTTCATATCAATTCCATTGTGATCGTAGAAACGCTCGTCCTCAATGGCGACGAATGCATGCTGCAAATCCAAAGGAATTTCATCGATGGTAACGTAGACACGGTTGGAACCGGAGGCAACTAAAGTTGCGATTTCGTTGCCGTCACTATCTAAAACAGTAGATAGATAACCGGTTGGGGTTGCATCTATATCATTAATGTCGGGAGCGGATTTGATGATTTTACGGGCAAAGCCGATAGCAACAAATATCCCGATAACAATTGCGGCAAGGAAACAAAAAAGTAGGGCTTTGCAAAAAATGACTGTAAATCTTTTGCGGGCCATTGTACTTTTGGAATTCAGTTCCTTCTGTTTTCTGGATGTACGATTCTTTCCATAATTCATAGCAGACCTCCTTTTTC
>USPJ01000271.1 GCA_900556645.1 uncultured Lachnospiraceae bacterium | reverse complement strand
GAAGGCTCCAAACCGATCGAAGTTCCGGAACTTCATGCAGGTGATATCGGTGCCATTGCAAAACTCGCAAGCGTACAGACAGGTGACAGCCTTGCAACCAAGGCAAGTCCGGTCCTTTATCCGAAAGCTGTAATTTCTACCCCTTATACCTATAAGAGATACAAAGCGGTTAAGAAAGGTGATGAAGACAAGATTGCACAGGCACTTGCAAAAATGGCAAGTGAAGACAAGACGCTCCGTGTTGTAAATGATTCTGCCAACAGACAGACGCTCCTTTACGGAATGGGAGATCAGCATCTTGATATTATAGTCAGCAAACTGAAAGAGCGCTACAAAGTAGACATCGAACTTTCCAAACCAAAGGTTGCTTTCCGTGAAACTATCCGCAAGAATTCTGATGTGGAAGGTAAACATAAGAAACAGTCCGGTGGACACGGACAGTATGGTCATGTCAAGATGACGTTTGAACCTTCCGGAGATTTAGAAAAACCATATGAATTTGAACAGATTGTTGTGGGCGGAGCAGTTCCGAAAAACTACTTCCCTGCTGTGGAAAAAGGATTGGCGGAATCCGTATTGAAGGGTCCGATGGCAGCTTATCCGGTAGTGGGTGTAAAAGCCGTATTGTACGATGGCTCCTATCATCCGGTAGACTCATCTGAAATGGCATTTAAGACAGCCACCATTCAGGCATTTAAGAAAGGCTTCATGGAGGCTTCCCCGGTATTGTTAGAGCCGATTGCATCTCTGAAAGTAGTGGTACCGGATCAATATACCGGAGATATTATGGGAGATTTGAATAAGCGGCGAGGCAGAGTACTGGGAATGAATCCGGTGGACGGAGGAAAACAGGAAATCGTGGCAGATATTCCATATATGGAGCTTTATGGATATAACACAGATTTGAGAGCTATGACAGGAGGAAGTGGAGATTACTCTTATGAGTTTGCAAGATACGAGCAGGCACCTTCTGACATACAGGAGAAAGAAATCCAGGAAAGAGCAGGAAAGGTAGAAAAAGCAGAGTAGGAGAAATGCCCGCCGGTATGGAGAGTATTTATGAAATGGGGAAAAAGAGAGCTAATCGCATGGATGATGGTTTTCGTTTTCCTGTTAGAAGACCCTACCGTTGTTCGGGCATATGAATGGAGTGGGCACGCCCCTCAGATTTTGTATGAGGAAGAGCAGAAGGAAGAAGAAAAAAAGAGTGATTTGTTTGAATACCATATTACCTATGAGCTGAACGGTGGAATCAACTCCGATAAGAATGTGACCAGTTATCGCTACGGAGATTTGCCTATTATGCTGGAATCTGCAAAAAGAGTTGGTTACAATTTTGCAGGCTGGTATTCAGACAGTCATTTCAGAAAAAAGGTTTTTTCCATCAGCAAAGACATGAGTGGGGATATAGTGCTCTACGCCAAATGGACGAAAAAGATTGACGATACGGTGAACATTAACCGGTATTCCTATCATACAGATGCCAAGGTAAGCCGAAACAGCAAAACGCTGAAGGACTGTGAATATCAAGTACTGGAAAATGTCAGTATTCCGGGAATGCCTTCCACAAGGGAGGAGGATATGCGAAAGCAGCGGATTGTGGACGAAAACCAATGTCCTCAGGGGATTTGCCTGACAGAGGAATTTATTCTGGTTACGGCATATAGTGCAGACTGGGATGTGGTTGGGTCGCTCTATATGTTTGACCGCAAAACCGGAGAGTATATTGCAACGCTGGGAATGAAGAGAAACAGTCATTTGGGTGGGCTGACTTATGATGGGCGGAATGTCTGGATTTGTCATTCGGATAATTCCACTTTGGAACGGATATCCTACCGGATGCTTCAGACCATAGCCAAGAAAAAGCCCCAGAATTTCATTGATTGTTCTACTTCTATTGAGGCTTTTAAAGTACAGAACCGTCCTTCCTGCATTACCTATCATGATGGAAAGCTGTGGGTGGCAACGGAGAATGACCTGCTGAAATCCAAGGTAGTGGCATATTGTTTTGACGGAACAAGATTAAACAAGCTGGAGTCCTATACGATTCCCGCAAGAGTGCAGGGAATTGATTTTGGAAAGGACGGAAAAGTATATTTGAGTACGTCTTTGGGGCGGACGAAGTCTTCCTATTTACGCGTGTACGATTCCCTAAAGGCGATGGATGAAAAGCCGAACAAACCGATGAAAAAGGTGGAGATGCCACCCTGCTCGGAGGAACTGGAGATTCAAGGAGATTCGGTCTACGTACTTTTTGAGTCGGCAGGACAGAAATATTATGAGGGTACGGACGGAAAAGGAAGCAGTATTTCTCCTTTGGAGAAAATCATATCCATCCGATTGGATTCTATTTAAATACTACCGCTTTATGGCAGAGCAGTCATAAGGCGGTAGTTTTTGTGAGTTGTAGATTTTATCATCACTTGTAACAATATACTGTCCGAAAAGAACCAAAACCTTGACAAATGTACGGTCTGTGCTAAAATTTTATCTATATGAGCAAAAATAGAAAAAATAAGAAATCATATAGATACGAAGTAGGAGGAAAGTAGAAAATGTCAGCCAAAGGAATACCTTACAACCACAGAGCAATCGAACAGAAGTGGCAGAAAATCTGGGATGATGAGAAAGCTTTTGCAGCATCCGATGATTATTCCAAACCAAAATATTATGCATTGGTGGAGTTCCCTTATCCGTCAGGTCAGGGACTTCATGTAGGTCATCCGAGACCATATACTGCATTGGATATTGTGGCAAGAAAGAGAAGAATGCAGGGATACAATGTACTTTATCCGATGGGCTGGG
>USPJ01000270.1 GCA_900556645.1 uncultured Lachnospiraceae bacterium | reverse complement strand
AGCTATGGAAAAGTAGGAATCATGGTTCCTATGGTTACCACAGTTACTGAGATAAAGGAAACCAAAAAGCTGGTGGAAGAAATCAAGCAGGAACTGAAAGCAGAGGGTATTCCCTATGGAGAGGACGCCCAGCTTGGTATCATGGTAGAGACACCAGCCAGTGCCATGATGGCTCCGGTATTTGCAAAATATGTTGATTTCTTCAGTATCGGTACCAATGATCTTGTACAGTATACTATGGCGGTAGACAGAGGAAATCAAAGTGTCAGCTATTTATATGATTATTTCCAGCCGGCAGTCATTCATGGGATTTACAGAGTGATTACCGCAGCCCATGAGGCAGGTATCTGGGTAGGCATGTGCGGAGAAATGGCGGGAGACAAATTGGCACTGCCGTTCTTAATGGGACTGGGAATCGATGAATTGAGTATGAGTGCTTCCCAGGCTCCGGTTGTAAAAGAACAGATTCGCAATCTGACCTGTGACATCTGTGACATGGAAAAACTTTTGAAGTTGGAGGATGCGGCACAGGTAAGAGCCTATTTAAAAGGCTTGGAATAAAAGGAACAACCCCAATTGGTAAAAAATATCAACTTGGAAAAAATTATCAATCAAAAAAAGTACTTAATAGCAAAAACCGGCAAATAAAATAGGGAAAAAGATGGCACGGTTTTTGCTTAATAAATAAGTATCATATCACAAGAGCGAGAAGGAGGAACTAACTGTGAAAAAAATGATTAACAACCCAGACAATGTAGTAGACGAAATGTTAAGAGGCATGGTGGCAGCTCATCCGGATTATGTTAAGAGAGTTGACGGATGCGATGTATTGGTAAGAGCTAACGGCTCACAGGGAAAAGTAGTTTTAGTTAGTGGTGGAGGAAGCGGACATGAACCGGCACACGGCGGTTATGTCGGAAAAGGAATGTTGGATGCAGCAGTTGCAGGAGCAATGTTTACCTCCCCGACACCGGATCAGGTTTATGAAGCAATCAAAGCAGCAGACGGCGGAAAAGGTGCTCTTTTGGTTATCAAGAACTACACCGGTGATGTTATGAACTTCGAGATGGCAGCAGAAATGGCTGAAGACGAAGGAATCCGTGTAGAAAAAGTAGTTGTAGATGATGACGTTGCAGTAGAGAACAGTACATGGACCACAGGAAGAAGAGGTATCGCAGGAACAATCTTCGTACATAAATGTGCAGGTGCATGTGCAGAAAAAGGCGGCGACTTAGACGAAGTAAAAGCAGTTGCAGAGAAAGTTATCGCAAATGTACGCAGTATGGGTATGGCATTAGCTCCTTGTACCGTTCCATCCGCAGGCAAACCAAGCTTTGAGCTGGCAGAGGACGAGGTTGAAATCGGTATGGGTATCCATGGCGAGCCGGGTACTCATAGAGAAAAAATCCGTACAGTAGCAGAGACTACAGAGCATCTTCTGGACAAGATTTTGGCGGAAGGAATCTACAATGCAGGGGATGAAGTAGCTGTTATGGTAAATGGTTTGGGAGCAACTCCTTTACAGGAGCTTTACCTTGCAAACTTAACGGTATCTGACGTTTTAGCAAAGAAAAACATCAAAGTTGCTAAGACATTGGTAGGAAACTACATGACCTCCATCGATATGGCTGGTTACTCTGTATCCTTACTGAAATTAGATGCAGAATTAAAAGAATTATTGAATGCACCGGCTGATACACCGGCATTCAAAGAGGTTTAATCGTTTCGGATAACATATTAGCCCATTTTATTATATTTATATTGCTGTAAAAACCGGGAGGGTTCTGTTGATGCAGGGCTCTCCCTCCCTTTGTGCATACGACTTTTTTGTGGATTTCCGGGAAAGGTCTTATTCAGAAAATATAATACTGTTTTTTGATAAGAAAATGGAAATTTTGACAAAATACTACAAATAAATTAGGATATAATGAGTAAAAGAGAGGAAAATACATGCTTGCATGTATTTGACGAACGGCGAATGTCGATCATGAACGAAAGTTCATGATATAATAGAAAAAAGATTGGGAATTGCCAAAATTAATCAAAAGTTATAAAATAAAAAACAATAGGAGATTAAGGTGTACAGAATAGTAGTATGTGATGATGACGAATACTTTGCAAAAGTATTGGGAAGTAAGATAAAAAGAGAATTAAGCAGTCATGGGGAAGAATGTGTTGTTGAATATTATGCTGACGGAAAGGAAGTGTTAAGCAAGATTGATACAAAGCCCGTAGATGTGCTGTTCTTAGATATTGATATGCCGGAAGTCACAGGAATTGAGTTGGCAGAAACCATCCAAAGAGAAAATCTGGGGACAAATATTATATTTGTTACGAATCGGGAAGATTTAGTGTTTAAAGCCATCCATTACCAGCCCTTCCGGTTTATCCGAAAGGATAAGGTGGATGAAGAACTGGCAGAAGCCGTTGCATCCTTAGTGAAGAAAATGCACAGCGAAGACCGTTTAATCGAGTTAAAGACCAAGGAGGGAACGGTGCTTTTGCCGGTAAAAGAGATTATCTATATGGAAAGCTGCAAACATTATCTGTTTGTTTATTGTGAAAATCGCAGTTATGAAGTAAGGGATAAAATATCAAATTATGAAACAGAGCTTTCGGAATATGGATTTTTAAAAATACATAGAAGCTATCTGGTAAATGTGCGATATATCCAATCGATAAAATCCACAGGAGTGGAATTGGACAATGACGAACTTCTACCAGTCAGCAGAGATAAATTACAAGAGATAAAGAAACTATATTTAGTTTATATGAGGAAATTTGTATATGGAAATCATTAGTTATG
>USPJ01000269.1 GCA_900556645.1 uncultured Lachnospiraceae bacterium | reverse complement strand
TGGTAAGTTTTTATCTGGATGTTCAGGACGTAAAAGGAGCTGCACATAGCTGATGTAAATCAGCTATGTGCAACTCCTCTTTTCAGGTTCTTTTATAGTTCTATATCTCTTAGTCCTCGATAAATTTGTCATGTACTGCTTTTGTTGCAGTATCTACATCTGCCTCATCGATTAATACGGTGATTCTGATCTCTGAAGTAGCAATCATGCGGATATTGACTCCGACATTATAAAGTGCCTCAAACATCATTCCTGCAACTCCTGCATTAGACTGCATTCCTGCACCGACCACGGATACTTTGGCAACCGTTGTGTCTGTCTCTAATTTTTCAAAAGTCAGTCTGGTTCTGTTTGCCTCTAAGATTTCCTCAACCTCCTGCAAATTATCTCTTGCAACGGTAAATGAAATATCCTTTGTACCGTCACGTCCGATGGACTGTAAGATTACATCCACATTGATGTTTTTCTTTCCTAACAAATCAAATACCTTAAAGGCAATTCCCGGTTCATCCTTTAATCCGATTAATGCGACTCTGGCTGCGTTCTTATCTACAGCTACTCCGCTAACAAGCATACTTTCCACTTCTACTTCCTCCTTAACAACTGTTCCTTCTGCATTATTGAGACTGGAACGTACTACCAACTGTACGCCATATTTCTTTGCCATTTCTACCGAACGGTTATGCAATACTTTTGCACCCAGAGTTGCAAGTTCAAGCATCTCGTCGTAAGTAATCTCTTTCATTTTCTTTGCGTTTGGCACAACTCTAGGGTCTGCGGTATAAACACCCTCTACGTCTGTGTAAATTTCACAGGCATCTGCATGAAGAGCCGCTGCCAAAGCCACTGCCGTAGTGTCGGAGCCTCCTCTTCCTAAAGTTGTAATGTCATCATATTTGTTGATTCCCTGAAAGCCTGTAATAATGACAATTTTTTTATTGTCCAACTCATGACGGATTCTGTCAGAATCAATTCGTTTAAATCTGGCATTTCCGTAACTGGATGAGGTGTGCATTGCCACCTGAAAGGCATTGAGAGAAATCGCCGGTACTCCCAGCACTCCCATCGCCATGGACATCAGTGCAACCGAAGTCTGCTCACCCGTTGCCAAAAGCATATCCATTTCCCTTTTGGATGGATTTGGATTGATGTCATTCGCCATCTCGATTAAATGATCCGTTGTTTTTCCCATTGCCGAAAGCACTACCACTACATCATTTCCTTTTTTGTAGTCCTCCACGCATCTCTTGGCAACATTGAAAATTCTTTCTTTGTCGGCGACGGAACTTCCACCGAATTTCTTAACTATCAGCATAACTTCCTCCTAGCTGTCTTCTATCTTATTCTAATCCTTTTCTCCTTATGAAAAAAGGTAATCTATCAGCTTATGACCCTCTTCGATATACTTACCGGTCTGTGCTGCTTCTCGCTCATTATATTTCCAAGTATGTTCCTCTTTCTTTTTGCTGTCAAACAGCAGATACGGAACATCATCTCCCGTATGAGTGCGGATACAGATTGGAGTCGGATGATCCGGCAGAATTACCAGACGGTAATCCTCTCCCGCATCGTTCATTCCCTGTACAATCGGCTTAATGACATGCTCATCTAAATTCTCAATGGCTTTTACTTTCTTGTCCACGCTGCCCTGATGACCCATCTCATCCGGTGCCTCCACATGCACATAGACAAAGTCGTAACCATCTTCCGTAAGAACCTTTACGGCTGCCTCTGCTTTTCCTTCATAATTGGTATGAAGTCCGCCATTGGCTCCCTCTACGGTAATTACCTTCATGGAAGCTCCCACTGCGATTCCCTTCAGTAAATCTACCGCAGAAATCATGGCTCCTTTTTTCTTCGTCTTATCTTCAAAAGAGGACAGTGCCGGTTTTGTACCTGCACCCCAAAACCAACAGGAATTTGCAGGATTCAGTCCCTTTTTCTTTCGCTCGATGTTGATTGGATGGTTTGCCAGAATCTCATAGCTTTTTTTCATCATCTCCCGAAGGGCTTTGTTCTCCGGTAATTTATCCCCGATGGTCTGTCCCAGAACATCGTGAGGCTGTACCAATTCCACAACCTCTCCCTTATCCCAGATTAAGAGGTGGCGGTAACTGGTTCCCACATAAAACTTATAGATGTCAGTTTCCAATTCTTTTCGCACTGCTTCCAACAAAATTGCCGCATCCTCGGTGCTAATCTCGTCAGAGCTATGGTCGATAATTATCTTATCCTCGTAATTTTCTTCTTCCTCAGAAAGGGTCACAATATTACAGCGGAGTGCAATATCCGTATCCTTCATAGGAACGCCGATACTCAATGCCTCCAACGGTGAACGTCCCGAATAGTACTTTTTCGGATTATATCCCAGCACGGAAAGATTCGCCGTATCACTGCCTGGCTTCATTCCTGTTGGAACCGTGTGTACCATTCCCAGTTCTCCCATAGATGCCAATGCATCCATCATTGGGGTTTTTGCATATTCCAAAGGTGTCTTTCCATCTAACTCATCTATTGGCTTATCTGCCATTCCGTCTCCCAAAATTACAATGTATTTCACGTAAATGCCTCCTAGCCCATACGAATCATTTGAAGAATGTCACCCAGTTCCTCTGCTTTTTGCAGATAGGTTTCTTCACTCATTTTTCCCGTTACAAAGGCTGTCTCATCCGGTGCCTCTTTGATTTTAATCAAAGCAATATCTCCAAATACTTCTTTGGCATCCATCTCGCTCTTCTTCGTACGGACAAAGTAACTGTTTTCTGCCTTTTTGTAATCCAGCAATGTCAGCTTTTCTTCACTATAAGTAATCA
>USPJ01000268.1 GCA_900556645.1 uncultured Lachnospiraceae bacterium | reverse complement strand
CGCTCGGCACACAAAGTGTGCGAGCCCTCTCATGAGTGAGGGGTGGGGAGATGATATGGGCTTACCCACTTTGTTCTTGTGAAACAAATGAGGAAGATAGGGTGCAGGTGTCGCAGTATTTTGAGAAGGAGACAGATATGGAGAATATAAAACTGGCAAAAAACATTAGTTTTTTGCGAAAACAAAGGGGAATTACCCAGGATGTACTGGCAGATTTTCTGGGAATTACCAAGGCATCCGTATCAAAATGGGAAACGGGACAGGGAATGCCGGATATCGTACAGCTTCCTCGGATGGCAGCCTATTTTGATGTCAGTATTGACGAGCTAATGGGATATCAGGCTCAACTGACTGAGGAGGAGATTCAAAAAGCATATCAGAGCTTTGCATTGGCTTTTGGACAGAAGTCCTTTGAGGAGGTAATGAAGGAAAGCCGCCAGTTTGTGAAAGAGTACTATTCCTGTTATCCGGCGGTGGTGCAGATGATTTTACTGTGGCTGAATCATTATAATCTGGCAAAGACAGAAACAGAACAACAGCAGATATTAAAAGACATATTGAAACTGTGTGAACATGTGGAACGCCATTGTGGTGACAGAGGATTGTGCAGTGATGCCATGATTTTAAAAAATATGACACGGCTGTTAATGGGGGAAACCAAAGAACTGATTGAGGAATTGGAACCGCTGCATCATCCACAAAGATTGGAAAAACAGGCGGAGGGACTGTTGATTCAGGCATATCAGATGCAGGGGGAACAGAGAAAAGGGAATATGTTCAACCAATATATGATTTACAGCCATCTCCTGGCATTGGTGGGAGACAGTATTGCCTATCTGATGCAGCACTTAGGAGATAAAGCCGGGGAGGAAACCATAGAACGGTTAGAAAAAATGATAGATACCTATCAGTTGGAAAAACTTCATCCAAATACCACCTTACAGTTTAAATATACAGCGGCATTATTTTATTGTGTACAGGGACAAAAAGAGCGAGCCTTGGAAAAATTGGAGCGTTTTGTAAAAGACGGCGTGCGGGAGATAAAAGCAGGAATCACATTACATGGGGATACTTATTTTACAGACATTGAAGAATATTTCCGGGAATATGGGATAAGCAGGACGGCTCCGAGAGGGACAAAGACCATTTTGGATTCTATAGGAGAAAATCTGCAGCATCCGTTATTTGCTGTTTTGGCACAAGAGCCGGAATTTGAAGCTTTAAAACAATATCTGAAACAGGAGGGAGGAACCAAAGATGAGCTTGGATAATTTACAGGAATTTTTACCATTTTTGATACCGGTAATTCTGTTGGAAGTAATTTTGCTGATTATTACGTTGCGTCATATTTTGACCCATGAACATTACAAAAGGGGAAACCGGACGTTGTGGGTAATCGTGTCTATTGTGGGAATGCAGTTTTGGGGACCGATTCTGTATTTTGCTCTGGGAAAAGAGGATGGTTAAATGAATAGTCTGGAAGTAAAGGGGATTTCCAAATCCTTTGGAGAAAAAAGGGTGTTACAAGATTTAAGCTTTTCGGTAAAGAAACACTCCATTTATGGATTCGTAGGAAAAAACGGAGCCGGAAAAACCACCACCATGAAAATGATTTTAGGATTGTTGCAGGCGGATGCAGGGGAAATTCTGGTGGAGGGAGAACCAGTTACCTATGGAGCCAATAAAACAAACAGGTTTATTGGATATCTTCCTGACGTACCTGAATTTTATTCTTATATGACACCGGAGGAATATCTGGATTTCTGCGGGGATATTGCAGGAATTCCCTTGGCAGAAAAGAAACAGAAAATTGAAAAAATGTTGCAACTGGTGGGGTTAGAGCAAGAGAAACGGAAGATACAGGTTTTTTCCCGGGGAATGAAGCAGAGACTGGGAATTGCACAGGCATTGATTACAGAGCCAAAGTTACTCATCTGTGATGAGCCAACCTCCGCCTTGGACCCGGCAGGCAGAAAAGAAATTCTGGATATTTTACAGGCGGCAGGAAAGGAAACCACGATTCTTTTTTCCACCCATATATTGACGGATGTGGAACGGATTTGTGATGAAATTGGAATTTTGCATGATGGAAGTCTCGTCTGGCAAGGTAGTATGGAGGAGGTACGCCGTCAGGTCAAAGAGCGGGGGCTGGAACCGGTACAAGTGGTGGAGCCTGCGTTGGAGCCACTGTTTTTGGAGGTGACGGGAGCATGAGACAATTTCTGGCTTTTACAAAAAAAGAGTGGAGAGAACAGCTTCGGACGGGGAAATTCTGGGTTCTGGCAATTTTGTTTTTATTGTTTGGGGTATCTGCTCCGGCAATGGCAAAAATGACGCCGTGGCTTTATGAAACCATGCGGGATTCTCTGGCGGAGCAGGGGTTGGTGGTACAGGCAGTGACTGTGACGGCGTTTACTTCATGGCAGCAGTTTTACAAAAATGTTTCTATTATGCTTTTGGTTTTTATAATCATGGCATCAGGAACCCTTACCGGAGAGTATCAGAGGGAAACCCTGATTCCGGTTTTGACCAAAGGTCTCCCACGGTGGAAGGTTATCGTTTCCAAAAGTTTGGTGCAGATATTGTGTTGGAGTATCTGTTATTGGATGGCGTTTGGTGTAACTCAACTTTACACCTTCTGGTTTTGGCGGGAAGACGAGGTAAAGCATTGGTTTTTGGCGGGAAGCTGTATTTATTTTATGGGAATCTGGCTGATATTGTTGATGGTGCTGATATCTACATGGTTGGAAAGTAATTTGAACGTGCTGTTGGGAGTAGGGGGAGTGACCCTTCTTTGTTATCTGGCTGGGATGTGG
>USPJ01000267.1 GCA_900556645.1 uncultured Lachnospiraceae bacterium | reverse complement strand
AAGAGGCCAAGAAGTACCTTGAGACTGCTGAGTATCCTATCGTTCTTAAGGCTGACGGACTTGCACTCGGCAAAGGCGTTCTTATATGTGAGAACAAAGAGGATGCACTTGCAGGTGTTGATGAGCTTATGCTTGACAAGAAGTTCGGAACAGCAGGTGATACAATTGTCATTGAGGAATTCATGACAGGCCGTGAGGTTTCAGTACTTTCATTTGTTGATGGTAATACAATTAAGATTATGTCATCAGCTCAGGATCATAAGAGAGCTAAGGATGGTGACCAGGGTCTTAATACAGGCGGAATGGGTAACTTCTCACCATCACCTTTCTACACTAAGGAAGTTGATGAGTTCTGTAAGAAATACATTTATCAGGCAACTGTTGATGCAATGAAGAGTGAGGGCAGACCATTTAAGGGAGTTATCTTCTTTGGACTTATGCTTACTCCAAAGGGACCAAAGGTTCTTGAGTACAATGCAAGATTTGGTGATCCTGAGGCACAGGTTGTTCTTCCTAGAATGAAGAATGATATTGTTGATGTATTTGAGGCTTGTATTGACGGAACACTGGATCAGGTAGAGCTTGAATTTGAAGACAACGCTGCTGTATGTGTAGTACTTGCATCTGACGGTTATCCGGTTTCCTATGAGAAAGGAAAAGAAATCAAAGGACTGGAAAAATTCGATGACAATGACGGATATTACTGTTTCCATGCGGGAACCGCTTTAAAGGACGGTAAGATTGTGACCAACGGCGGACGTGTGCTGGGTGTGACTGCCAAGGGCAGCGATTTAAAGGAAGCTCGTGCCAACGCTTATAAGGCAACGGAGTGGGTGGAGTTTTCCAACAAATACATGAGAAACGATATCGGAAAAGCCATTGATGAAGCGTAGAAACGAAATGAAAAAGGGAATTATTTTTGATATGGACGGCACTCTCTGGGATGCTGCGGAAGAGATTGCAAAATCTTGGGGAGATTCCATCCGAACATCAGAGATTACAGATAAGGCACTGACAAAAGAAGATATGATGAAGGTCATGGGAAAACCCATGGATGAGCTGATGGCAGCGTTATTTCCCGAACTGACGGATACAGACCGGGAAAAGCTGTTAAAGGAGTGCTGTCAGGTGGAGAATGATTATCTCCGGGAGCACGGAGCAAAGCTCTATGAGGGCGTGGAGGAGATGTTTTCCACACTTCAAAAGGATTATTTTCTGGCTATCGTAAGCAACTGTCAGAGCGGATATATTGAAGCTTTTTTAGAGCATTATGGCTTTGGAAAGTATATCGATGATATCCAGTGTTTTGGCATGAATCAGTTGCCAAAGGGAGAGAATATCCGACTGGTGGTAGAGCGGAATCACTTGGAAAAGGCGGTCTATGTAGGAGATATCCAGGGGGATTACGAGGCGAGTATGCAGGCGGGAGTGGATTTTATTTATGCGGCATACGGGTTTGGAGAGATTGCAGAAAAAGTACCACGGATTCAGAAGCTTGAGGAGCTGCCGCAGGTGGTGGCAGAGCTGTTAAAATAATAGAAGTCTATAAAGTGGGAAAATAGGGAATGGCAATACACCATTCCCTATTTTTGCAGAATCCTAAAATGCATATACCATTTCCAGCAGGTCAATGGCAAAGCTATTGTAGGTTACTTCTGGTTTTAAGAGTGTGATTAACGGTTCTTTATCGCCTGCCATTAAAAGCCGGGCATAATAATTGATTTGTTCCACAAACTCTTCAGCAGACCACATAACTCCATAGGAAATATTGAAAAATCCCACAATGGCTCCCCCGATTGAATATGCATTCAGTGATCGGTTCTTTTCCATAAACTCCCTCCTTTATATAGTTTTTGCAAAAATTGCAAATCTAATTATAGGGTGGAGCAAGGGAAAGTCAACATATAGTCTATTCAGAAATCCATTCTTTTACATCGTTAATTTTCATTAAAATCGGCAGCAACAGGATACTGATGACGATACCCACCACACCTTGAATAATGTTAAATGGGATGCCAGTGGCACTGGAAGCAATACCTGCCGCTAAAGTAGTACTGTTGAAGGCTCCGCTTGCCAAGGCTGCCAAAACTGCTTCGTAGGCGAAATATCCGAATACCATCAAAGCCTCGCCAATGAGTCCGCCTAAGAGAATACTTGCGTACTTAGCAGTATTTCCGTTGAAAAGTTTCTGGAATTTACGGAACAGGAAACCTGCCAGCAGAGCGGTCAAAGCCTTGATGATTAAAGTTGCCGGTGCCCATGACACGTAGCCGGAAAAAATATCGGCAAACATAGAACCGATTCCGGCAGCAAAGGCTCCTGATACCGGACCCAAAATGATACCGGACAGAAGTACAAAACCGTCACCCAGATGAATATATCCAAAGGTAGGTGTAGGGATTTTTATAATCATAGTTGCAATACAGGTAAGAGCCGCCATCAATGCAGTTACCACTAGTTTTTTTGTGTTTTTCATAAAAAACTCCTTCTTTCCAAAATAATTCTGTAAAAACGGCAAAAGCCGTTGTTTGATTTATCACATTATAGGAAAAGAATGGATGTTATAAAATATCCAGTTTTAATAAAAATAACCATACCAGTTTGGGTTGCAGGAATCGAAAATTACTGATAAGATAAGGAAAAGCAAAAGAGGAGAAGCGGTATGAATCAAAAGAAAAGAATTCTGTGGAGCGTTTTGGTGCTTTTTCTTGTGGCGGTGGCAATCGTTGCCGTACTCTTTGGAATATGGAAAAAAGAGGAGAAGCAGGAAAGGGAGAACAAAAAGCAGGAAGATGTAATACAGAAGGAGACAGAAG
>USPJ01000266.1 GCA_900556645.1 uncultured Lachnospiraceae bacterium | reverse complement strand
GTGCTTCTTTTGCATACATATATGCGATACCGCCTGCGATAATACCGATTTTTGAGCCGTTTTTTTGGGTCAAAAAGCAGGAACACTGAGGGAGAACAAGGCAGGAAGACATATGACAAAGGACATCGAAAATTTTATCCAATATTTACATGATGTGAAACAGACATCAAAGAATACGGAGCTTTCCTACGAAAGAGATTTGAGAAAAATGAATAATTTTTTACAGGAACAGGGAATTACAACGGTGTCTGAAGTTACAGCAACTAGCTTGAATTCTTACATATTATATCTGGAAAAAGAGGGTAGAAAGCCGTCGACGATTTCCAGAAGTATTGCATCCATGAAGGCTTTTTTTTCTTACTTACAAAAGGAAAATTATGTAAACGGAGACCCTGCGGAGCAGTTAAAGGCACCTAAGATAGAAAAGAAGATGCCGTCCATTCTGTCACCGGATGAAACGGTACGGCTTTTGGAACAGCCATCCGGCACTTCTCCGAAGGAGTTGCGGGATAAGGCGATGCTAGAATTGCTTTATGCTACCGGTATTCGGGTTTCAGAATTAATCACTTTGAAAATTTCGGATGTAAATATCCCGATGGAATATATTATCTGTACTGATGCTCACAAGGAACGAATCATTCCTTTCGGCAATATTGCCAGAGAGGCCATTGAGAATTATCTGGAACTTGGTCGTACGAAGCTGGTGGAAGATGAAAATTGCGATTTGCTTTTTACCAACTGTTCCGGTTCTCCTATGAGCCGACAGGGTTTTTGGAAGATTATTAAATATTATGGTAAAAAAGCAGGGATAACTTCAGAGATTACGCCTCATACGTTGCGTCATTCCTTTGCGGCACACCTGGTCAGCAATGGAGCAGATTTAAAGTCCGTACAGGAAATGCTGGGACATTCTGATATATCCACTACTCAGATTTATACACAAGTAAATCAGAATAAGATACGGGAAGTTTATACAAAGGCTCACCCGAGAGGATAAAAAATGATGCATTCCAATAGGAATACATCATTTTTGGTTTTTATTGATTCATTTCTGCCAGTTCATAGATAAGACGTTCTGTAGTTTCCCATCCGATGCAAGGGTCGGTAATGGATTTGCCGTAGGTGTGTTCATTGACCTTCTGGCAACCGTCTTTGATATAGCTTTCAATCATCAATCCTTTTACCATTTTTTTGATTTCAGGAGATAACTGGCGGTTAACCATAACCTCTTTTGCAATACGAACCTGTTCCATATATTTTTTACCGGAGTTGGAATGGTTGGTGTCGATAATAGCGGCAGGGTTTACCACATCCATTTTGTCATACATATCAATCAGACGTACAATATCTTCGTAGTGATAGTTCTGTGTACTGTTGCCATGTTTGCTGACAGCACCCCGTAAAATAACGTGAGCCAGTGGATTTCCGGTAGTTTCCACCTCATGTCCCGCAAAAGAAAAATGATGAGGATGTTGAGCCGCATAGACGGAATTTAGCATTACGGCAAAATCACCGCTGGTTGGATTCTTCATACCGGAAGCCACATCAAATCCGCTGACGGTAAGACGATGGTGTTGGTCTTCCACGGAGCGGGCACCGATGGCAACATAAGAGAGTAAATCCTCTACATAGCCCCAGTTTTCCGGGTAAAGCATTTCATCTGCTGCGGTCAAGCCTGTTTCCTCTAAAGCACGAATGTGCATTTTTCTGGTGGCAATGATTCCTTCCACCATATCCGGTGCTTTTTCCGGGTCCGGCTGGGAGGCAATTCCCTTGTAACCTTCACCGGTGGTACGAGGTTTGTTGGTATAGATACGAGGAACGATTAAAACCCGTTCCTTTACCTTTTCCTGTACCGGAACCAATCGGTTTACATAATCAATGACAGAATCTTCGTGGTCGGCGGAACAAGGTCCGATAACCAATAAAAGCCGCTGGTCTTTTCCGGTGATAATATCGGAAATCTCTTTGTCCCGGGCTGCTTTTTTTGCAATCAGTTCCGGGGAAAGAGGAAGCTGCTGTTTGATTTCCTCCGGGGTTGGTAATGCTCTTAAATACTTGAAACTCATAAATATATCTCTCCTTTACTCTGAAAAATATTTCATTTTAATATCTGAAATCGGCATCTGTTGTCCGGTCCAGCATTCAAAAGAAGCCGCTCCCTGATAGAGGAGCATATACAGACCGTTCATAACAGGGCAGCCGATATTTTTGGCATCCTGTAACAATTTTGTTTTTCTTGGGTTATAGATAATATCCGAAACGATAATATGGGAATCCAAAAGCTGGGTGGGAATAGGAGTAGCCAAGGTATCCGGTGCCATGCCTACGTTGGTGGCATTGGTAAGGATTGCACTCTCTGTAATGGAAGTTTTCAACTGTGAGTTATCTTCTATATCATAGAGGGAAACCTTGCAGCCTGTATGCTGGGAAACCCGTTTTGTAAATTGCAGAACACTTTCCCAAGAAGCATTCTTACGTTTGAACATATCGATTTCCGTTACGCCATCCAACGCTGCCTGAGTACAGATAGCGGTAGCGGCACCTCCGGCACCTAAGAGTGTCATTTTTTTACCGATAATAGAAAAACCGGCATCCTCCACGGAACGCATATAGCCAATACCGTCAGTGGTGTGACCGATAAGTTTTCCGTCTTCTACGGTTACAGTGTTTACTGCATTTGCCAGCATAGCAGCAGGTGTCAGAGTATCCACTATATCCAGAATCGCTGTTTTGTGAGGCATGGTAAGGTTAAAGCCACGAATTCCGCAAGTTTTCAGTCCCATGACAGCAGTTTCCAGATTTTCCTCGTTTACATTGAAGCAA
>USPJ01000265.1 GCA_900556645.1 uncultured Lachnospiraceae bacterium | reverse complement strand
CCCGTTCCAGACCTAAATTCATAACCGAGCCTAAAATATCCCTGTGGGTCAGAACTTCTGCAAATTTGGGATAAGCAGGTTCCAGCTTCAAACAGGAAATGGGATATGTCCAGTCATAAGAAAGGTCTGCCGGAAGGAAAGCTGCCACTCTCCGCTCTGCCATTTCATAGCCTCCGAAAAGCTCATAAGAGGTCTCCAATTCTTTTTTTACGGAATCCAAAATATTCTGTTCATTTAAATTAAGGAAATCGCTAAAAATAACGATTCCCTTTCTGTTCGCCTGTCTTGATAAGTCGATAAAACGTTTACCAAGCAATTCGGTTTCATTGTTCATATGTTAAAAATCCGTTTGAATCGCAGAGGTATCAAAAGCGTCCATTAAATTCAGAAAATCGCCGGATACGTCTACATTTGGAGGTGTGATGATGAATATGTAATTAGAAATCTTCTGCAGATTTCCGCTAATTGCAAAACAGGAACCGGATGCAAAATCAATGATTCGCTGTGCAATATCCACGTCCAGACCCTCCACATTCAAAACAACAGTACGGTTCTCTAAAAGTGTCTCTGTAATCTCTCTTGCATCATCCACAGAGGTTGGTTTTATTACGCATACTTCCATATTCTGACCTGCCTTCTTTCCGCCTCGTATCGGGGTAAGTTTTGGTGTCGTCTTCGACGTCTTTTCCTTTGTGCTTTTATCGTCAAAGATATCGTCCTCCTCATCGGACTTTTTACGGAAAAATGATTTGCGTTCTTCCTCCTCTTCTTCCTCATAGAAGTCATCATCATAAAAATCGTCCTCGTCATCAGGATTCAATCTCATCACATTTAAAAATTTATCTAGAACTCCCATGTCCCTTTCTCCTTATTTATTTTTTGCTGTAGTCTCTTTCTCCGAAGATTCCGGTTCCCACACGTACCAATGTGGCACCTTCCTCTATGGCAACGGTATAATCTCCCGTCATACCCATGGACAGGATTTCCATACTTACATTATCAATGTTTTTATTAGTTATGTCAACAGATAATTGCTTTATTTTGCGAAAATATCGGCGATTTTCCTCAGAATCCACAACATATGGTGCTATGGTCATCAATCCTTTAATGCAGATATTTGGAAGAACTGCGATTTTTTCTATCATGGAAATGGTTTCCTCGGCGGAAACACCGAATTTTGTCTCCTCCTGTGCTACATTTACTTCAATGAGAATATTGGCGGTCACATTCTTTTTTACCGCTTCCTTACTAATCTCTTCTGCCAGACGGATACTGTCTACCGAATGAATCAATACCGCTTTGTCCACCACGTATTTTACCTTGTTACGCTGCAAATGGCCAATCATATGCCAACGGATATCCTTTGGAAGAACCTCATACTTATCGCACAGTTCCTGTACTTTATTTTCACCGAAATCACGGACGCCCTCCTCATAGATTTCCGTAAGCATCTCCACTGGTTTTGTCTTGCTGACGGCTATCAGTGTTACCTCACTGCGGTCTCTGCCGGCCTGCTTACAGGCTTTTTGGATGTTTTCCTCCACTATCTGTAAATTTTCCTTTAACAATGCTATCACTCCTTTATTTCCATAGAAGGGATTAATGAACCAAATCGTTTTCTTCGATGGAATCTCCTTCCAACGCAATGTGATCATAAAGAGAAATTCCGTAATCCGTTCCTTTTTTCAGGACGGAATACTCTTCGTTCTGATATAAAATATCAATCTGTTTGAAAACTGCATATCCCTTATTAATATTGTAAACACCTTTTAGGTCTTTGGTTTCTTTAATGGTATAAGTTTCATTGGAATCCGGTTTTTTAATAACGGTTCCGGCGTCCACCAGCTCGTCATCAATGTAATACATATCATCCTTTTCATAGAAAATGGTAGGGGTTACAAAATCCGAATCTACGCCTTTTTTTCCTTTTGAAGAAATAATCAAACCCTTGGAATTAGAGTCTCCGCCTTTCACAAAGTATTCCTTTGGAACGGTAAAGAAGCTCTTCTTGGCAATGGCAGTATTCGGGATTTTCAGGCCCTGAGCATCGTCAATCAAAAGTTCTATATCAATAAAACGCTGGTTTGCAAAACGCAGCATAGAGGTCCGAAGCTGTAAATTGAGATAGGAATCCTCTCCTATTTTCAGAATATTATAATATGCCCAGACCTTGTTGCCATCATCTTTAAACATGATTTCAACGGTATTGTCATCCTTCAGCTTTTCCGCAAGGCTGTCGGAAATCTGAAAGACGATATTCCAGTTTTCATCGGTAATAACCTTATAGACAGGAGCACCGCCCTGAATTTGTTCCTGTTCCTTCAGATTAGTTTTTTGGTACTGGTTTTCATCAAACATTTCCGGTGTCAGGGAGTCCACAGAAGCATTTTCATAGCCATCGATATAATAGACGACTACTCCCGGTGTCTGAGCATAGTAAACGGAAAAATTTCCGGAAGCCGAATCGGAACCAATCTGTTCTAAAGCATTTACGTTCTGAATCTCCATCAGCTGTGCAGTCATCTCATCCTTAAAGGAATAAATAGCGTAAAAATTCTGACTGCTGAAGGTATTGGTAAAGGAACGAACCGAATCTTCCAACTCCTGATAGTTTTCCTCTGTCAGAAGGTTGTCCTCTTCCTTGGCAGAAGCAATCTGGGAAGAAATATTTCCCGAACTGTCAATGCTGTAAACCGGGGTCTTCGCTCCGGCTTTGGAACCGTCTTTCAAAAAATAGGTCAGATAACCATCCCCGTCAGAGGTAATAATCTCCTCATTTCGAAGGATTAAGCCACGGTAGGTATGATTTGTGGCAATGGTCCCCTGCTGTACCTCATAGACGGAAATATGCT
>USPJ01000264.1 GCA_900556645.1 uncultured Lachnospiraceae bacterium | reverse complement strand
GCAGTTACCGTATCCTATCGTAAGAAGGTTTCGGAAGCCAAAATTGGAAGTGCGGAGGAAAAAGCCCGTGAGATTATCGACGAGGCAGTAAAGACAGCAGAGACAAAAAAGCGTGAATCTTCTTTGGAGATTAAGGAAGAATCCATTCGTGCGAAAAATGAGTTGGACAAAGAGATTAAAGAACGCAGAGCTGAGATTCAACGTAATGAACGCCGCATCGAGCAGAAGGAAGCGAACATCGACCGCAAGTTAGAAGCAGTTGAGAAGCGTGAAGCCGGATTTGCAGCGAAAGAAGAAGAAATCAACAGGGAAAAAGCAGAAGTTGCAAGACTTCATGAAGAGCGTGTACAGGAACTGGAAAGAATCTCTGGTTTAACCTCCGAACAAGCGAAAGAATATCTTTTAAGAACCATTGAAGACGATGTTAAAATTGATACTGCAAAATTAATCAAAGAAATGGAGAGCAAAGCAAAGGAAGAAGCAGGTAAGAAGGCCAAGGAATATGTGGTAACTGCGATTCAGAAATGTGCGGCAGACCATGTGGCTGAGACTACGATTTCTGTTGTACAGCTCCCAAATGACGAAATGAAAGGAAGAATCATCGGTAGAGAAGGTCGTAACATCCGTACATTGGAGACAATGACAGGTGTGGATTTGATTATTGATGATACTCCGGAAGCGGTTATCCTTTCGGGATTCGATCCAATCCGAAGAGAGGTAGCCCGCATTGCATTAGAGAAATTAATTGTAGACGGACGTATTCATCCGGCTAGAATTGAGGAGATGGTTGAGAAGGCACAAAAAGAAGTAGAGACAATGATTCGTGAAGAAGGTGAAGCAGCAACCTTAGAGGTTGGGGTTCACGGTATTCATCCGGAGTTGGTTCGTTTACTTGGTAAAATGAAGTTCAGAACAAGCTATGGACAGAATGCATTGAAGCACTCTATTGAAGTTGCCCAATTAGCAGGCTTATTGGCTGCAGAGGTCGGTGTAGATGTGAGAACTGCAAAAAGGGCAGGACTTTTACATGATATTGGAAAATCTGTGGATCATGAGCAGGAAGGCTCACATATTCAAATCGGTGTAGAGCTTTGTAGAAAATATAAAGAGTCTCCGATTATTATCAATGCAGTAGAGGCACATCATGGGGATGTGGAACCAGAATCTTTGATTGCATGTTTGGTACAGGCTGCCGATACAATCAGTGCAGCACGTCCGGGTGCCAGAAGAGAGACTTTGGAGACATATTCCAACAGATTAAAACAGTTAGAAGATATCACAAATGGTTTCAAAGGAGTAGACAAATCTTTTGCTATTCAGGCAGGTAGAGAGATTCGAATTATGGTAGTTCCTGATCAGGTTAGTGATGCCGAGATGGTATTATTAGCTCGGGATATTTCAAAGCAGATAGAGGCTGAATTAGAGTATCCGGGTCAGATAAAGGTAAACGTTATTCGCGAGTCAAGAGTGATTGATTACGCAAAGTAGCAGGAAATTAACAGCCAACATCATAAGATGTTGGCTGCTTTTATGTAAAAAGAAAGTAAGAGGTAAGCATATGAGTGAAAAAATAAAGCGGGTGGAACGAAAATTAATTCGCAAAGGGGCAATTCTGGATATTTATTCTGATACCATGCTTTTACCCAACGGAAAAACAGAGGAGTGGGATATTGTGGAGCATCGTCTGGGAGCAGCGGCAGTGGTTCCGGTGATGGACGACGGAAAGATTCTGATGGTACACCAGTTTCGTCCGGCTATCGGCAGAAGAACTCTTGAAATTCCCGCTGGCTCCAGAGACAGCGTCACAGAGGATACGAAAATTTGTGCGGCAAGGGAACTGGAGGAGGAGACCGGATATCGCAGTGAACATCTGCGGAAACTGATTTCTTTAAAGACAACGGTTGCTTTTTGCAATGAAGCCATTGATGTATATTTGGCAGAAAACCTGATTCCTTCCAAGCAGAACCTGGATGAAGCAGAAGAAATCGAGGTAGAGGCTTTTACTATGGAAGAATTGTTGGATAAAATATATGCAGGAGAGATAGAGGATGGGAAAACCGTGGCTTCCATTCTTGCCTACCGAAATTTACAGCTTACCCAATAAGATTTTCTCCATAGAAGCATGAATATTTTGGACATCTGTTCCATAGATTGTCTTAAGAGCAATTTGGAACAGTATGTATGAGAAAAAGAAACTGGAGTGTAAAAAAGGGAACCTGTTATCATTTGGATATGGTATTTTTCGTTTCCTTTTTTCTGGGAATTCTTTGGGCAAACCTGTTGCAGGAAAACTCAAGAAACCGTTTTTTTATGTTAAATGAATATTATCTGCAGCAATTCAAATATGCAAAAATAGATTACAATGATTTGTTATTGTATGTATTGGAAAACCGCCTGCCTATATGGATATTGGTTTTATTGTTAAGCTTTACGGCAGCGGGGATTTTGACCCAAGTGTTTTTTGTAGGGTATTACGGAGTTTCCTTTGGATTTTTATGTGTCATAGCTATCACTAATTTTGGCTGGAAAGGCTTTTTATATATGGGAGGCTTTCTGCTTCCTCATTATTTGTTTTATCTGCCATGTTATCTGATGTTTTTGAAGGTTTTTTACCGAAAGAAAGAGGGAATTTCCGTAGAGCAGAAAACACTGATGCTGCAGATAGGAATGATGATACTGCTTTTGGTTATCGGAATTTTGGTTGAGAGTTATGTAAACCCTCCGATGCTACTGAAAATGTTAAAAATATTTTAAGAAATTTTTACAATATCTGGTGCGTAAAAAAAGTACTTGAACGATATGTAGTAGTTTTATGTAAATCATGAAAAAAAGGTCAAAATTACTCATTGCTTTTCTGGAA
>USPJ01000263.1 GCA_900556645.1 uncultured Lachnospiraceae bacterium | reverse complement strand
TAACCACCCAGATGAAGGCAACCGGTGAGGTTATGAGTATCTGTACCAATTTCGAGGGAGCTTTGATGAAGGCTATCCGTTCTTTGGAGCAGCATGTAGATTCCATGATGTCCTATGATTTTACGGCACTTAGCAAGGAAGAACTGTTAGAACAGCTTCAGATAGTAGATGACCGGAGAATCTGGGTAATTGCAGAGGCACTCCGCAAGGGAATCTCCTATGATGAAATTCACGATATCACCATGATTGACCATTGGTTTATCGATAAAATTGCCATTTTGGTGGAGATGGAAGAACGGCTGCGAAGCGAAGAACTGACCGTGGATTTATTGAAAGAAGCAAAACGTATCGAGTTCCCGGATAATGTCATTGCAGACTTGACCGGAAAGACCGAAGAAGAAATCCGGGATATGCGGTATGCTAATGATATTGTGGCGGCCTTTAAGATGGTAGATACCTGTGCGGCAGAGTTCGAGGCAAGTACACCGTATTACTATTCCTGCTTCGGAAGTGTCAACGAGGCGGCCGAGACTCACCCGGAGAAAAAGGTATTGGTGTTGGGTTCCGGTCCAATCCGAATCGGACAGGGTATCGAATTTGACTACTGTTCTGTTCACAGTACATGGGCATTTTCCAAAGAAGGCTACGAGACCATCATTGTAAATAACAACCCGGAGACTGTGTCCACAGACTTTGATATTGCAGATAAGCTTTATTTTGAGCCATTGACACCGGAAGATGTGGAGAACATTGTACGTCTGGAGAAACCGGACGGAGCAGTGGTACAGTTCGGCGGACAGACAGCCATCAAACTGACGGAAAGCCTGATGAAGATGGGGGTTCCGATTCTGGGAACCAAGGCAGAGGATGTAGATGCTGCAGAGGATAGAGAGCTGTTTGATAAGATTCTGGAAGAAACAGGTATTCCGAGAGCTGCGGGTGGAACAGTATTTACCGCAGAGGAGGCAAAGGAAGTAGCCAACCGTCTGGGCTATCCGGTATTAGTGCGTCCATCCTACGTGCTGGGCGGACAGGGCATGCAGATTGCCTTAAATGACGAAGAAATCGAAGAGTTTATGGCGGTTATCAACCGCTATGCACAGGATCATCCGATTCTGGTAGATAAATATTTACAGGGAAAAGAGATTGAGGTAGATGCGGTGTGCGACGGCACGGATATTTTGATTCCGGGCATTATGGAACATATCGAGCGTACCGGTGTCCATTCGGGAGACAGTATCTCCGTTTATCCGGCACCGACCATCAGCGATGAAATCAAAGAGACCATTGTGGAGTATACAAAACGTCTGGCAAAGGCACTCCATGTTATCGGTCTGATTAACATCCAGTTTATCGTAATGGACGGTCAGGTATATGTGATTGAGGTAAATCCTCGTTCCTCCAGAACCGTACCTTATATCAGCAAGGTAACGGGAATTCCGATTGTAGACCTTGCCACAAAGGTTATCATCGGAAATACCTTAAAGGGAATGGGCTATCCTACGGGACTGGCACCGGAGGCAGACTATATCGCCATCAAAATGCCGGTATTCTCCTTTGAGAAGCTGAGAGGAGCGGAAATCAGCTTAGGACCGGAGATGAAATCCACCGGAGAATGTTTGGGAATTGCCAAGACCTTTAATGAAGCACTTTACAAAGCCTTCTTGGGAGCTGGTATTGTGCTGCCGAAGTATAAACAGATGATTATGACTGTTAAAGATGCAGATAAGCCGGAGGCGGCAGAGGTTGCGAAACGTTTTGAAGCGTTGGGATATAAGATTTATGCCACCAGAAGTACGGCGAAGTTTTTACAGGAAAAAGGCGTGAATGCCCTTCGGGTAAACAAGATTTCACAGGAGTCTCCGAATGTTATGGATTTGATTTTGGGACATAAGATAGACCTTGTTATTGATACCCCGACACAGGGAAGGGATAAGAGCAGAGATGGTTTCTTAATCCGCAGAAATGCCATTGAAACCGGAGTGCATTGTCTCACATCTATGGATACGGCAAATGCCCTTGCTCTCAGTTTGGAAAATGCCAGTGATGAGATGACCCTTGTGGACGTTGCCACGGTGAAGAATATTTAAAGGATAAATTATAATGAAATAAAAAAGGATGTCTCTAAGTCGTTTTCAGACTTTGGGACATCCTTATTTTTGTTCTTATTGAGGTTTTTTGTGTAAGGTTTTGGTTACTGCCCGGAGAGACTGTGCCGCTTTTGTTTTGATTTGGCGGAAGCGGTTTGCTACAGCAACGATATGTTCGTCTGCCTGAAAATGCTTTAAAGTCTCCGCATCAATGGAAATGCGGTTATCCATGGTTTTCATAATATCCTGTACTTGAAGTGTTCTGTTGATTTCAGGATCACTCAAATCATAAATTTCATTATCAGAAAATTTCAGAATCAAAGGTTCCATATAATTTTCTGGATTGCTCTCTAAAACCATGCCCTTTTCTCCGGTGGACAAATCAATGCAGGCACCTTGGGGAAGAATGTGGATGGATTCTCCCAAAGCAGTTACCGCAGCAGGGGTGTAAAAATTAGGGTACTCTGTCAGATACCGCATAGCCATAATTTCGGAACATGGCTCTGAGCCGTATCGCATGGCGGTCATCTGGTCAAAACAGTCTGCTACACGAAGTACCTGTGTGGCAGGCAGCCAGGAATGGTTCTGTACCATGGGATGATTTTTGTGGTTGGAAGGCATAGCCATTTCAACCACAACATCCAAGGTTAACTGTGGCAGATGATAGGGATTATACTCAGGATTCAAAAGACGAATGGCATGTTCCCGTGCCGCACATAGCTGTGTATGAAATTCCATGGAGGTATCGGATACCTCATCCGTAAAATCAAAGTCTGAATTCAGATAACCACTGTCA
>USPJ01000262.1 GCA_900556645.1 uncultured Lachnospiraceae bacterium | reverse complement strand
GACTTTTAAAAGTCACCAGTAAGCGTTTTCATCAAACGATTGTAATGATTACTCACAATGAGGAGATTGCCCAGATGGCTGACAGGATTTTACAGATTGAAGACGGAAAAATTGTTTCAGACAGTGGTTTGGTATAGTGAGGGCGATTATATGGTAAAAGTAGAGAATAAAGAAACGTTACGATTATTGACGAAACGTTTTATGAAAATGAACCGAGCAAGAAATATTATTGCTGTTATTGCAATCATGTTGACATCACTGTTATTTACAAGCCTCTTTGTGGGGAGCGTATCCATGATACTTTCCAAAAGAGCAACGGAAATTAAGCAATTTATGGATTCATCCCATGCTATTGCGCAGAATTTGTCAGAAGAAGATGCGGAGAGATTGCAAAAAACAATAGAACAGGATGAAGATGTGGAACGATATGGTTCCGGTATTTTTCTGGGAGCTGGAATGGACGAACGGTTTGGATTTTCCGTAGAGGTCCGATATGCAGATGAAAATATGGCAGAAAGTTTTAATTGTCTGCCAACTACAGGAAGACTGCCAGAGAAGGAAAATGAAGTAGCAGTCAGCAGCTTGGTACTGGAAGCACTGGGTGTTACACCAAAGATTGGGGAAGAAGTAACGCTGACCTGGGAAGTAAATCCCATGCTGAAACAATATAAGACAGATACGTTTCAGATATGTGGATTCTGGCAGGGGGATAAAGCTGTTTTAGGTCAGATGGTCTGGGTATCTGAAGCTTATGCGAAGGAGAATTGTTATCCTGTTACACAGAAAGAATTAGAAAATGGTATCTATAATGGGGGAAAGGAGTATTCTGTCTGGTACAAGAATCTTTGGAATCTGGAAAAGAAAACGGAAAAGATATCTAAGGCAGCGGGATTTACGAAAGCCGGGACAGGAATGGAAGTCAATCCGGCATATAATCTCTTTGAAGAGGATTCATTTTCATTCACTTCCCTTATTGTAATGGTACTGTTTGTGATATTGGCTGGTTACTTAATTATTTATAATATTTTTAACATTTCTGTGAAAACGGATATCCGGGCTTACGGACTGCTAAAGAATGTGGGGACAACAGGAAGGCAGTTGAAGAAAATTGTTCGTATGCAGGCATGGAAATTGTCAGCAGTTGGAATCCCAATCGGATTGCTTTGTGGTTATCTTGCAGGTCTTTGTATGGCTCCGTCCTTGACAGCAGATTCTGAAATTAGTGCACAGGCAGGACAGACTGCTCAGACAGTAGTATCAGCAAATCCTTTGATTTTTCTTGCAGCAGCACTTTTGACACTTTTAACGGTGTATCTCTCCAGTCTGCAGGCTTGTAAAATGGTGGAAAGAGTTTCGCCTGTGGAAGCTCTGCGTTTGGCAGAAGGAGAGCAGTCACATAGGAAAATAAAAAAGAATACTTCTGTAACCTGGTGGGGGATGGCAGTTCAAAATGTGTTACGAAATTGGAAAAAGGGATTGATTGTTATGCTTTCTATCGCTCTTTCTATGGTGGTTGTCAACTGTATCGTGATGCTGGTGCAGGGATATGATTTTGATTCTTACCGAAAAGTGCTTTTAGCTTCCGATTTTCAACTGGATCAGATGACGGCCAGTTTGTCAAATACGAATTTCAACGGCATTACACCTAAAATCAAAGAGGTTCTGGATGAATGCCCTGAAAGTGATAAAACCGGATATGTGTATTATTCGGAGGAAACCCATAGAATGGAGCCGGCTCTTCTTAAAACGTGGGAGACATTGGCAGACAAATACAAAGAGAACTGGAATGATTATGAAAAGCAGATCTGGGAGGAGACAAGAGCGACTAATACTGTAAATGTCCATTTACTCGGAATCAGCGAAGCCGTGTTTGATAAGTTAGAGTGGAGAGGGGAAAAGTGTTCCTGGGATACATTTAAAAGTGGGAATTATGTGCTTGTAGATTATGGTGATAAATATGCAGAGCATCCGGTTTCCTATTATCAGACAGGGGATGTTTTACAAATGGAGTACAGGAATGGAAACAGGAAAGATTATGAAGTTATTGGAGAAGCACTGATGCCATATGCATTGGATTATCCGTATGCAGATCTTATCTATATTACGGTATTAGTTCCGGAAGAGGAGTATATCACCCAGACGGGAAATGAATCAGCCATGTATGCGGCCATTGATGCAAAGAAAGGCGAGGATAAGCAGGTAAAAGAATACATTGAAGAAAATGTTTTAAAAGAGAATGATATGATAAATGTTTTTTCTGTATTGGATATGAAGGCGAGCTTTCAGCGGTTTGTCAGTAAATATTATACGATCGGTAGTTTTCTTGTCGTTATTTTAGCTTTTATTGGCATTATGAATTTCTTTAATACAACAGCAACTTCTGTAATCAGCAGGAAAAAGGAACTGGCACTTTTGGAAGTTGTCGGAATGACGAAAAAGCAGATATCGAAAATGCTGGTGGTTGAGGGATTCCTATATTTGGGAGGCGCATTTGTGCTTGCAGTATTGTTAGTTGTTTTTGGAGCAGAGCAGATTTTAGCGAATACACTCGGTACGGCATTTTTCTTCCGGCTGCACCTTACGATAGTGCCATGTGTGCTTATGATTCCGATTTTGATTGGGATTGCGTATGTGATACCAAAGTATCAGTTTGAAAAGATGAGTCGGGAAAGCATTGTTGAAAGGATTCGGAAAGAATAATAACAATGTGTAAATTAGGCGTATGGATTTGATGGATCCATGCGCCTTTTTTAGGAAATTACAATGCTATATCATATGACTTTTTCTTAGTCCGAGCAGGCTGATTTCGCCGTATTTCCTGTTCTCTTTGATATTTAAGTTCCCATGCACGATGGGAGAAGACATCAGGATCTTCCACATTGAGATAAT
>USPJ01000261.1 GCA_900556645.1 uncultured Lachnospiraceae bacterium | reverse complement strand
ACTGATCCAATTCTACCAACATGCCACCTTCTTTCTATTTATTTTGAACATCAGACTCCAATATCTCTAACGCTTTTTGAATCTGATTATCCTGACTCTTGTCATAGTCTTCATTGGTATCCCCGGTATATTCATATTCCAATTCTACATCCGGTTCGATTCCTACCTCGTGGATATAATTTCCATTTGGGGTATAATATTTTGCCGTTGTCAGCTTAATGGCACTTCCATCCTTTAACTGTTTGACGGTCTGCACAATTCCCTTTCCAAAGCTTTTTGTTCCAATCAGAGTTCCGTAATCATAATCTTTAATCGCTCCCGCAAAAATCTCTGCAGCACTGGCACTGTTCTCATTAATCAGAACTGCCATAGGGATTTCTATACGATGCTCATCATCCGAAGTATAATTCTGACGTTTTCCATATTTGTCTTCCGTATATACGGTAATTCCTTCTGGTAAAATATCATCCAGTATCTCCGTTACCGCACTCAAATATCCACCAGGATTATCTCGCAAATCTACAATCATCGCCTGCATTCCCTGTGCTTGAAGGGCATTGACCGCCTCCGTAAACTGTGTTTCTGTCGGCTCTGCAAATTCTGTAATCTGGATATAACCCACATTGTTTTCCAGCATTTCGTATTCTACTGTCGGCACCTCTACCTTATCCCGTTCAATATCATATTCCAGCTTATCTTTCTCACCTTCGCGGTAAACCTCCAGATGTACTTTGGTTCCCTTGTCGCCGCGGATATTTGTTACCAGCTCGGAAAGTTCCATACTGGTTGCCTCGATATCATCCACCTTTAAAATGGTATCACCATCTTTTAACCCCGCTTTATCTGCCGGAGTGTCTTTATATACATGAAGCACCGTTACCTGCATGGTCTTCATATCCTGACTTAAAACCGCTCCGATGCCGCAATAAGTTCCGCTGGTGGACGCCATCATAGAATCGTATTCTTCCTTGGTGTAGTACACGGAATAGGGGTCACCTAATCCCTCAAATAATCCTTTGTATAGTCCGTTGGTCAATTCCTCCGTATCAATATCCTCATAATAATACAGTTCCATCTGTCCCAACAGTTCTTTTATTTTTTTCTCGGAATCTGCGTCCAGAACTTCCTGTGTGTCCGATGCTTCTTTATCAATCAGGGTAACTGCATATTTATCCTTTACCACAGATATTACAATCAATACTGCAACCAGAAATACTGCCACCGTAGCAAGTATTCCCACCAGTACACCCTTTTTAAAGCGTTCTTCCTCTCTCGGTGATTCCTGTATCATCTCTTTTTCTTCCATCTACAAGATCCTTTCTATGTATCTCTAATATTCTATGCAGTTTATTTTACATATCCCCACGGATTTACATAGGATCCATTGACTGTTACACCAAAATGTAGATGATTGCCTGTGGAATAACCGGTACTTCCCACCTTTGCAATAACCTGACCTCTGGTTACCGTATTTTCCACTGACACCAGCCGGGAAGAGGCATGCATATAAACGGTGCAAATACCATTTCCATGATCTATAACGATATAATTCCCGGCACTATTGCTGTAGGTAGATACAATAACTACTCCGCTGTCTGCCGCCACAATATCTGCCCCGTAAGCTGCTCCGATATCAATTCCCTTATGATTGGTAGACGCACCTGCGGTTGGTGATTCCCTCGGTCCGTAGTCACTGGTAATTTTGTGGCTGCTAGGGCATGGCCACAGCATACTTCCGGTTCCCTGCACCGTCTGTCCACCGCCGGAACCCTCTCCTGCACTAGCACTGTTGCCGGCATTGTTTGCCTGTTGCTGCTGTGCTGCCTGAATCTGAGCAATGACCTCATTCTGAGCCTTTATTTCTTCCTCATAAACTTTGGCTATCTGCTCTGCATCCGCCAAATCCTCCGAAACATCTGCCAGTTCTCCCTTTTTTGCCGCCTCTAGAGCCGCCACTGCCTGTTTCTCTGCCTTGACCTGTTCCTCCAGCTTTGCAATCTCTGCATATTCTTTTTTCAATATCTCCTGCGTTTCCGCAATGGTCTCCTGCGTATTCTGATACTCCTCTAACATCTTACGGTCATATTGTGAAATCTGTGTGATGTATTCCGCCGTATTGAGAAATTCCGAGAAGTCTTTGGAAGAAAACAGCATCTCGGCTGTGGAGGTCTGACTGTTCTCATACATAAACTTGATGCGTTTTTTCATATTTTCATATTGCACAGCCTCTTTCGCCTGGGCATCTGCCAACGCTGCTTCCGCATCTGAGATTTCCTGCTGTTTTTCCGCTAATTGTTGTTCCAGTTTTTTTACTTTTGCAGATACCTCGTCCAACTGTGCATCCAGTTGCTTTACCGCATCCTTGATGTCACTTTTGGAATCCTTCAAAGAATCTATCAGCTCCTGAGCCTCTTTCAAATCCTTTTCCAGTTCTTCCTTTTCTTTTTCCGCTTCCTTCAGATCCGACTTGTTGTCCGCATAGACCTGCATCAACGGCTCTCCAAATAACATTGCCGACAATGCCACCGCAACTACCGCTGCCGATATGACTCTGTGTTTTCTCATAGCCTTCTCCTCATTTTTTCTAGATGTTTCATGATTTATAAATATCTAACAAAGAATCCCAATAGGAGCCTGTCCCCTATTGGGATTACATTATACATTCAAGTGCTTCTTTGTAGTGATACGGCTTCCCAGGAAACCAATTCCCACACCCAACAGCAATGCCACCGGCACCAGAATCCGAAATACCTGACCCACCGGAAGGAAATTCAGCATATTGCTCAGGAATACAAATTTTTCTGCCACATAGGAAATAACACTGCTGTAAACAAAATACAACAGAATCAGCGGCAGCACAGATCCAACCAATCCAATCAGCACACCTTCTACAATAAA
>USPJ01000260.1 GCA_900556645.1 uncultured Lachnospiraceae bacterium | reverse complement strand
GGTGCATCCTGAGACTTCTCTGCCGCCGCAGCGTCCGCTTCCGCTTTCTCCTGCTTTGCAGCCAGCGTCTCGTATTTTACTTCCTCACCGACAACCTTATCAATCTCAGATACCGACTTTGCAGCTTCCGCAATCTTCTCATACGGCTCGTCCGACGCAATAAAAATGCTGAAATCGCAGTCGAACTTCTCATCCTCAATATCCTGGGAGCTCGGATTGTATACAAGGATCTCTCCAAACTCTTCCACTGCCTTGAATACCAGGAATGCTCTCGCTGCCTTTAACAGGCACTCTTTCTGGATCTTTACGGTGATTGCATAGACTTTATGACCGGCATCCTGTGCCTCTTTGATGTCATCTTTCTCTTTGTTGTTTAACTCAAAGTCCATGTAATTCGTTACAGCCTTTGTCTCCTGTGCAGGTGCTTCCGGTTCTGCTGCCGGTGCCGCTTCACTCTCTTCTGCACCGCCTGCTAAAATATCATTTAACTCTTTGATAATTGCCTCGTTTTCGTTTGTACCTTCGTCTGAGCTGGCTTTGATATTCTCCAAATAACCATCTATGGCATCCAGACAATCAAAAAGTACATCAATCAATCCGCTGGTAACTTTCATTTTGTCACTCCGGATTTCCTGGAATACATTCTCCATGTCATGGGTCAGACGCTGCATACGTTTGAATCCCATAGTTCCTGCCATTCCTTTCAGCGAATGTGCAGCCCTGAAAATTTCATTTATTGTCTCTTTGTTTTCAGGTTCTTTTTCCAACGCCATAATACAATCGCTTAAGCTCTGCAAATGACCGTTTGTCTCATCAATAAAAATTTCAAGATATTGGCTTACGTCCATGTCATCTTACCCCCACATTCTTAGTTATTGAGTTGGCGATTTCTGTCAAAGTAACCACCTCATCCACCTCTCCGGCTTCTGCGATTGCCTTTGGCATACCATATACCACGCAACTCTTGGCATCCTGGGCTATTGTATAGACTTGTTTGTGCTTTTTCAATGCTGTTATTCCTTGGGTTCCATCGGCTCCCATTCCGGTCAGCACCACACAGACCACTTCATCATAGCCACATTCAAACAATGACTCATATGTAACATTTGCACAGGGTTTTAATCCTCCAATTGCCGGTGCATCACTCAATACCAGTCTGTGTCTTTCGCCTTCCTGCTTCGTGACCAGCATATGCTTACCACCCGGTGCTATATAGACAGTTCCTTTCTGAAGAATATCACCTTCCTCAGCCTCTTTTACAGAAATCTCGCTGAGCTCGTCCAATCTGTCTGCCATGGATTTTGTAAATCCTGCCGGCATATGTTGAACCAGCACTACCGGTGCATCCAAATTCTTCGGCAAAAGCGGAATCACACTCTGCAAAGCTTTGGGACCTCCGGTTGAACATGCCAGAGCAACCAGCTTGTTCCCTTTGGGACGTCTTGTCGGCTCTCGATGTACGGAAACAGGCTTTGGTTCCATCGGCTCTGTCTTAGAACCCGTCTGGTCCAATACTGCCCGCAACACTTCCAGCAAATGTCTCTTGAAGCTGCCTCCCTTTGCCTCAATAATGTTGGTAGGCTTCTCCACAAAATCCACGGCTCCCCGTTCCATCGCAAGAATGGTAACCTCCGCCTCTTTGGTAGTCAGAGTACTTACCATAATAACTGTTGCTTTGATGTGTTCTGCCTGAAGCTTTTCTAACAGCTCCAATCCGTCCATCTTCGGCATATTCACATCCAGAATTACCGCATCATACGAGGTTTTCTTTAATTTTTCATAGGCTTCCAGACCATCTCTGCAGACATCCTTCGCCTGAAATGAACTATCTGTATTGATTATATCACATATAACCCTTCTCATAAGTGCAGAGTCATCTACAACTAAAATATTTTTCATTCTATCACCTTTTCTCGCTGCTTCGCAGTCTTCGCTCCTCTTCAAATATGTAACGGATAATATCTTCTCTTGTGTGATTATTCACATTCACGAACTCCATGCGGTGTTCAAATTTCGGTTCCGGTGCCTCCAATTTGGTACTTGTCAGCACTCTGCTGCGGATATAATAAACCTTATCCATCTTTTCGCTGACCAGATGAAGTACCGACAACAGATATTCTCCCTTCTCAACAGCCTCATCACACACAAATCTGGCTCCGCCTCCGCTGATATCCAGAATCATGCCTTTCTTCTCCTTTTTAAAGAAATCTTCATCCCGCAGGCTGTCCAGAATGTCTTCCTCTTTTTTCATTTCCATCTGTTCTCCGGTAATGTGGTAATATTTGAACTCCAACACACAGGAAAAGCGATAATATTCCCTTCTTTGCAGTTTGCTCAAAGGGGTTTTCATGCCAATCCTCAGCATATAGATATTATTGCTTTTGAAACGTTCCTGAATGGTACCGATTCCTTTGTACAGATTTCCTCCGGAATAGAAGACAAATTCAAAACGGACTCCCAGATGCAAAAGGATGTACTTCCCTTCCTCCATAGGCATCAAAATATCAATAGTTCCGTCATCATTCAGTTCCTGAACTCTGCTTTTATAGATATGGGGAATCTCTCCTGTTTCCTTCTGCTTTTCTATCTGCTGTAAGATACGAATTTCCACCTTATCTCCCGGTCGCAAAACATTTGAAACCATGTCTCCACCTCTGTTGCTCCTAAAACTAGTAAGTTCTTTTGTATATCATATTCGAAAAAAATTGTGAAAAGCCTCGTTTCATTACAAACTGGCTCTGCTCCTCATTCACAAGATTTTTTGCCAATACCTCAAACGCTCTGGATGCGTTTGTATCCGGGGATACCACGGAAACAATTTTCTGCTGACGTACCGCCTTCTCCAGATTTGCATCCTGCGGAATCATCCCCATATAATTCAAAGATCCGTGTAAAAACTG
>USPJ01000259.1 GCA_900556645.1 uncultured Lachnospiraceae bacterium | reverse complement strand
ATTCGTTTGGGGCATTAGATACAACACGGATATTTTATAAAGAGCTTAATAGTTTCCAGAATTTAGATGATTATGAAAGAAAACTGGTTGAAAATATTTTTGAAAGGGCTGTGTGTGGGGGGCACGATGCTTGTGCCCGGCGTAAGCGGCGGTTCCATGGCAATGATACTGGGAATCTATGACAAACTGGTTACCGCTGTCAGTTCTTTTGGCAAACAAAAGGGAAAAAATCTGCTCTTTCTGGGTACATTTTCATTGGGAGGAATTTTGGGAATGGTTTTATTTTCCAATCCTTTGCTATATCTCATAGAGGCATATCCTATGATGATGCTGTACTTTTTTCTGGGAGCAGTGGCAGGAGGGATTCCTCTGATGTATCAAAAGGCGCAGGTCGAAGGATTTTCTTTCAAGGCACTTTTTTATCTGGTTCTGGGTATTTTGATTGTATTGCTGATGAGTCGTTTTCCTCAAAACGGAATGGGACAGGAGACAGGAAATGCAGGGTTTTTAATCTTATTGATTGCCGGTTTTCTTGCCGCAATCGCTTTGGTTTTACCGGGTATCAGTGTTTCTTTTATGCTTTTGGTTATGGGAATCTATGAGACAGTAGTAGAAGCCATCGGTAGTTTTCGATTGGGAATTCTGATTCCCTTTGGTGTGGGAATACTGTTGGGAATTATTTTGACTACAAAATTCTTAGAAATGGCAATGATCCGTTATCCACAACCCACTTATTTGATGATTTTGGGGTTTGTTTTAGGGTCGGTTACGGAAATTTTCCCCGGAATACCGCGAGGAATCGAATGGGTTATCTGTATTTTGATGCTGGTAGCAGGCTATGGCATTATCCGTTTGATTTCACAGGCAGGAACCGAAGAAACAGAGAATAGATAATAAAAAGGACGAAAGCAAATACTTTCGTCCTTTATGTTAGGCTTCATCTTCTACAAATTCTATATGATTCTCACCCATCTTTGCAATTCTGGCGAGGGAATAAACATCGATGCCCTGTTCTTTTAATTTTTCATGTCCCGGTTGGAAGGATTTCTCAATCAGAATCCCCACTCCGGCGATAGTAGCATGTGCTTTGCGAATCAAACGGATAGCACCGGTAGCTGCTTCTCCGTTGGCTAAGAAATCGTCAATAATCAGAACGTGGTCATTTTCATCAATAAAATCCTTAGAAAGAGTCAACTCATAGCTTGTCCCCTTTGTATAAGAAGTTACAACGGTCTGATAGAGATTCTGGTTTAATACTTTAGACGGCTGCTTCTTTAAAATAAGCATCGGAACATTCAATGCAAGGGAAGTCATAAGTGCCGGTGCAATACCGGAGCTTTCAATCGTGGCAACCTTTGTGATTCCCTGATTTGCGAAATAGCTGGCAAATTCTGCTCCAATCTGCTGCATCAACTCTGCATCCACCTGATGATTAATGAAGCTGTCCACCTTTAAAATATCTTCGTTGATGGCTTTTCCCCGTTCTTTTATCATATCTTCTAATAGTTTCATTCTCTGACACCTCGTACATTTTTTTACAGTATATCACTTTTCGCACAGCTAAGAAAGTATATTTTGTAAGTATTGTGGAAAGGAGCCGGAATATGCTATAATTTCTCATATGAAAATCACAATCTTATGCGTAGGAAAAGTAAAAGAAAAATTTTATCGGGATGCCATAGGCGAGTATCAAAAGAGACTCAGCCGATACTGTAAGTTAGAAATCGTAGAAGTGACAGATGAAAAGACCCCCGACGGAGCGAGCGAAACCGTAGAGAATCAAATTAAAGAGAAAGAGGGAAATCGTATTTTATCCAAAATACGGGAAGAAGATTATGTCATTGCACTTGCCATTGATGGAAAAATGCAGGATTCTGTGGAATTGTCAAAAAACATCCAGCAATTAGGGGTTCGTGGAAAAAGTAGTATTGTTTTTGTCATCGGCGGCTCTTTGGGATTGTCGGAAGAAGTGTTAAAAAGAGCAAACGAAAAACTCAGCTTTTCTAAGATGACGTTTCCTCACCAGTTGATGCGTGTGATTCTGTTGGAACAGGTGTATCGGAGCTACCGGATTATGAATGGGGAACCGTATCATAAATGACAAATCTTAAATTTCTTATTAGCGGAGGTGCATTATGACGGCAGAGAATATCATCGGCTTTGTGATATATGCGTTGGTGGCGTTGATTATGATGGGTATAGGGATTCTGCAGTTAAAGAGCAAAGACCCGGTGGGGTTCTATTCAGGTGAAAAACCGCCGAAAGCAGAAAATATCACAGACGTAAAAGCTTGGAACAAAAAACACGGAATGATGTGGCTAATCTATGGAATTGTGATTCTTATCTCATTTTTCATTGGAACTGCCATTGGCGATTCCATTTGGGCAGTCCTGCCAATGATTGGGGGATTAATAATACCTGTGATTTTTATGATTTGGTACCATCAGCAGTTGAAAATGAAATATTTGAAATAAAAATTTGATTACCATATAAGAAAGACATTATCTATTTTGTATTGCTATATAAACGTGAGGGAGGATAAGATATAAAATGTCCAGGAAGTTTCATTGAGAACAAAGGGACAGGGAGGATACTGTGACGAATGTATGAAAGTATTTGCGATATTTGAGGAACGCTAAAATGATTGTATATACATTTGGAATAGAAACTAAATATCATAGATAACAGACAGAAGGTTGTAGAGTGTTTTTATGGAAGGACATTATAATAAACCCGAAAAAATAATTAATATGATATCATTTATGATAGTCATTTTATCAATTATAACGGAAATCTTCAGTTGAACATCCGTCAGATCAGAAAGGCGGAAGAGGGAGAATACAATCCGGCAGACTATATGCCGACAACAGATAAGAGTGTAGACGGAATGTACGAGGAACTGACAGCT
>USPJ01000258.1 GCA_900556645.1 uncultured Lachnospiraceae bacterium | reverse complement strand
GAAAATTAATATAACCCGGTTTTCCGTTTAATACCTTGATTGGAAGTTCTCCCTCGTCAAATCAAAGGCGAAAAAGAGAAAGCAGGAAGATAAGACGGTGCTGGTCATTCAGGACGGAAACAAGGTAATATTAAGAAAAAGACCTTCCAAGGGATTGTTGGCAGGCATGTATGAGTTTCCGAATCTGGAAGGACATCTCAGTGAAAAAGAAGTTTTACAATATGTGGAAGAACTGGGATTGACGCCGGTAAGAATCCAGAGTCTGGAGCCGGCAAAGCATATTTTTTCCCATATAGAGTGGCATATGAACGGCTATGTGGTAAAGGTGGCACAGCTGGAAGAAGAGAGCGGAGATAATCTTTTTTTGGAAGCGGAAGATTGTTTGAAAAATTATCCGGTACCTTCTGCTTTTGAGCGTTATAAAAGTTATATTGAACGATTAAAATAGGGAATAACAGAGTAATAAAAAGAGGGAGCCGGTGTCTTCCGACACCAGCGTACATATGAAAAAGAATGTATTATAATGGATTTAACCTCATTACGCTGTCTAGTATAAGCAAAAAATGTGAAAAGCCTGTGAGGACATTATGATGAATTGGTAAAAAAAAGATGAACAAAATGTGAATTTATTATGTAAATCAAAAATGGAAGAACAGATTTTATATTGTACAAAAAGTTAAGAATAAATTAAGAAGATTTAGACAAAAGAATGTGGCAAATTATGTTATACTAAAGAAAGAACATCTTGGGAGGAAGAGGGATGTACGACAGTATTGTGGTAGGAAGCGGAATTGCAGGCAGTACCGTGGCGAGACAGCTTGCAGAGCTTGGAAAACGCAAAGTGCTGGTGATAGAGAAGAGAAAGCATATCGGAGGAAATTGTTATGATTGCCTGGATGAGCATGGAATTTTGATTCATCTCTATGGACCGCATATTTTTCATACAGAGATAGAAGAGGTCTATCAATTCCTGTCACGTTTTACTACGTGGAGGAGCTTCGGGCATGAGGTGGCAGCAAAAGTAGGGGAACAGCTTTTGCCGGTGCCTTTTAATCTGAATACACTGGATATGATTTATGGGCAGGAAAAGGCAGAGAAGCTGGAAGAAAAGCTTTGTGCCTGTTACGGAAGAGGTGCCAGAGTTCCCATTATGGAGCTTCAGAAAAATGAGGATGAAGATATTCGCAAAATTGCAGATTTTGTCTATGAGAACATTTTTCTGAAATACACCATGAAGCAATGGGGACAAACCCCGGAAGAAATCAGTCCGGAGGTAACCGGCAGAGTTCCGGTACAGATTTCCCGTGACAATCGTTATTTTGGGGATAAATATCAGGGAGTGCCGGAGCATGGATATACGGTGATGTTTCGGAACATTCTGGATCATCCCAATATTACCCTGATGACAGATACCGATTGCAGGGAACTGTTATCCTTTGAGAAGGATGGAATCTATTTTAAAGGGAAGCCTTATGGAGGGGAAGTGGTCTATACCGGAGCCTTGGATGAATTGTTTTCCTGCTGTGAAGGAAGGCTGCCTTACCGTTCTTTGGATTTTCGATTTGAACACTATGACAGGGATTCCTTTCAGGGTCGCAGTGTGGTGAATTATACAGTAAGTGAAAATTATACCAGAATTACAGAATTCAAGTATCTGACAGGACAGAAGGATACGAAGGGCACCACCATTGTAAAAGAGTACCCGTTTGCATACAACGGAAAACCGGGAGAAATTCCATACTATGCTATTTTAAATGAAGAAAATCGGGCACTTTATGAGAAATACAAAGAACGTACAAAAGATTATGCCAATTTTTATCTTTTGGGAAGACTTGCAGAGTACCAATATTATAATATAGATGTCATGACAAAAAAGGCATTGGAACTGGCGGATAAGATGATAAACAAATAGGAGCAGACGATATGAAATTACTAACAGTAACCATTCCATGTTACAACTCGCAGGATTACATGGAGAAATGTATTGATTCTCTGTTAATCGGCGGAGATGATGTGGAAATTATAATCGTAGATGACGGTTCAAAGGATATGACACCGGAGATTGCCGATGCCTATGCAAAGAAATATCCGAAGATTGTAAGAGCCATTCATCAGGAAAACGGCGGACATGGAGAAGCGGTGAATACAGGAATTCGGAATGCCACAGGAATCTTCTTTAAAGTGGTGGACAGTGATGACTGGGTAGATGCGAAGGCATATAAGAAAATTCTGGAGACTTTAAAAGAACTGGTTCACGGAAGCTGTCAGTTGGATATGCTGATTAGTAATTTTGTATATGAAAAAGAGGGGGCTAAGCATAAGAAGGTTATGAAATACACCACAGCACTGCCGAAGGAAGAATTGTTTTCATGGAAGGATGTGAGACATTTCTATAAAGGACAGTACATATTGATGCATTCTGTGATTTATCGTACGCAGCTTTTGAGGGACTGTGGTCTGGAACTGCCAAAGCATACTTTTTATGTAGACAATCTTTTCGTTTATGTGCCGCTTCCGTATGTGAAGACCATGTATTATCTGGATGTGGATTTTTATCGCTATTATATCGGTCGGGAGGATCAGTCCGTCAATGAAAGCGTAATGATAAAGCGGATTGACCAGCAGATTAAAGTCAATAAGATTATGGTAGATGCTTATGATTTGTGGAAAATCCAGAATCGTAAGCTGCGAAAATATATGTTTAATTATCTGGAGATTATCACTGTGGTATCAACGGTTATGCTGATACGTTCAGGAACAGAGGAGAATCTGGAGAAAAAGAGAGAACTTTGGAATTATATTAAACAGAAGGATATTCGTCTGTTTCATCGGCTGAGAAACGGAATCATGGGCAATACCATGAACCTTCCGGGCAAGGGAGGCAGAAAGATTTCCATTGCGGCATATAAGAT
>USPJ01000257.1 GCA_900556645.1 uncultured Lachnospiraceae bacterium | reverse complement strand
GAACGATCAATAATTCCGTTGCCAAGGAAGTATTTGAAAAAGTCTTTGATGAGGACATTGATCCGGAGCGTTATGTGGAAGAGCATGGCTTAAAGAGTGATAACGATGAGGATGCACTTCGCGCAACAATTGAACAGATCGTCAAAGACAATCCGCAGTCTGTGGAGGACTATCATAACGGAAAAGAAAAAGCCATCGGCTTTTTGGTGGGTCAGACCATGAAGGCTATGAAGGGTAAGGCGAATCCGGCACTGGTAAACCAGATTTTAAAGGAATTGCTCTAAAAATTAAATTTTTATAAATTCAGCATTTTCAGGGAATTATCAATTGAGATTGCCCTAGAGATGTCATATAATGAGGTGCAGATAGCAGGAGCTGTCTGCACTTTGTTTGTGATAAAAACAGTTCATTCCTGAAGATAGAATGATAAAACAGGAATAATAAAAGAATATAGATATAGGAGAGATAATATGTCAGAACAGGATAACGAAATCGTAGAGGTAGAGGACGAAAAAGAAAACCAGGAAAACAAAGAAAATGAATATGAGGAAATCTGTTACATCTGCCGCAGACCGGAGAGCAAAGCGGGTAAAATGATAAAGATACCCAATAACATCTGTATTTGCAAGGATTGTATGCAAAAGACCTTTGACAGTATGAGCAACTCCGGCATGAATTTCAATGAATGGAATCCTTCCAGTCTGGGAAATATGCCGAATATCAGTATGATTAACCTGTCTGATTTGCAGGGAATGTTTCCGAGAAACCAGCAGGTAAAGAAGAAAAAACCGAAGGAAAAACAGGAGAAAAAGCCGGAACTGGATATTCGAAATATTCCGGCACCTCACAAGATTAAGGCCAGTTTGGATGAATATGTGGTGGGACAGGATTATGCCAAGAAAGTCATGTCTGTGGCTGTTTACAACCACTATAAGAGAGTGGCAACCGATACTATGGATGAGATAGAGATTGAAAAGTCCAATATGCTGATGGTAGGTCCTACCGGTTCCGGTAAAACCTATCTGGTAAAGACATTGGCAAGACTTTTGGATGTACCTCTGGCAATTGCAGATGCCACCTCCCTTACCGAGGCAGGATACATAGGCGATGACATTGAAAGCGTGGTATCCAAGCTTCTTGCGGCTGCGGACAATGATATTGAGAAAGCAGAGCGGGGAATTATCTTTATCGATGAGATTGATAAGATTGCCAAAAAGAAAAATGCCAACCAGAGAGATGTCAGCGGCGAAAGTGTTCAGCAGGGAATGTTGAAGCTGTTAGAGGGAGCAGAGGTGGAAGTACCGGTGGGAGCCAGCAGTAAAAATGCCATGGTGCCGATGGTAACGGTTAACACCAAAAATATTCTGTTTATCTGTGGCGGAGCTTTCCCGGACTTAGACATAATTATCAAGGAGAGACTGAATAAGGCAGCAGCCATCGGATTCAAGGCAGACTTGAAGGATAAATATGACGAGGATGAGAACATTTTGCAGAAGGTTACTGTGGAGGACATCCGAACCTTTGGTATGATACCGGAGTTTATCGGAAGACTGCCGATTCTGTTTTCCTTAGAGGCATTAACGGAGGATATGCTGGTAAAGATTTTAAAGGAGCCGAAAAATGCGATTTTGAAACAATACCAGAAGCTGTTGGCTTTGGACGAGGTAAAGCTGGAATTCGAGGAAGAAGCACTTCATGCCATTGCAAAACAGGCAAAGGAGAAAAAGGTGGGTGCCAGAGCTTTGCGTGCCATTATCGAGGACTTTATGCTGGATATCATGTATGAGATACCGAAGGACGATAATATCGGAAAAGTAATTATTACCAAGGAGTATATAGAGAAGAAGGGCGGTCCGGTAATTATGATGCGGGGATGCCCGGAACTGGAGGATCAGAGCCAGACGGCAAAAACTAATGCAGTAATGGCATAGCGGAAAGTTTTGCATACAATAGAATAAAAAGGCGTAAAAGGTGTAAAATGGATTGTTCAACACCGGTTTATTCCAATGATTATTATGACTTCATAAGTGAAGCGATAATACGAGGCAGGCTTTATGCAGAGTACCCGGAAGATGTTTGTACTCAGCCTCTGGACGCGGGCTATGAAGTCATTTATTATCCCAGAGAAATGTTGGGGGATTTTCATATCACAAATTTTAGTTATTGGTCCATACCGAAATGTTATACATTGATGGATACCAGTGCATTGGAAACCAGCGGGATACTGACCATGCAGAATTTTCCCACACTGCCCCTAAAAGGGAATGGTGTTTTAATAGGTTTTTTGGATACGGGAATTGATTATACCAATCCTATTTTTCAGGGGGAGGACGGAAATACCAGAATTGTAAGGATATGGGATCAGGAGGAAAGGAGCAACACTTCTCCTGAGGGATTTCTATATGGAAGCGAATATACGGCAGACGAAATTAACCGGGCATTACGCACAGAAAATCCATATCAAAGTGTACCCAGCCGGGATACGAATGGTCACGGTACCTTTTTGGCAGGAATTGCGGCAGGTTCGGAGGATGCAGCCAATCAGTTTGTAGGGGCAGCACCTCTTGCGGATATTGCCGTGGTAAAATTAAAGGAAGCAAAGCCATACTTAAGGGAATTCTTTTATATTCGGGAAGGAGCCGTTGCTTATCAGGAAAATGATATTATGCTGGGACTCCGCTATCTGAATGACCTGGCAAGAAAACAGGGAATGCCGTTAGTGATCTGTGTAGCCCTCGGAACAAGCTTTGGAGGACATAACGGAGATTCTATTCTGGCAGATATATTGGACATTTATGCGACGGTAAGAAACAGGTGTGTTGTAGTCGGAACAGGCAATGAGGCGGCCAGAAGACATCATTATTTTAACCGTTTTACGGATGCACAGGATATGAGGACAGCAGAAATCCGGGTAGGAGAAG
>USPJ01000256.1 GCA_900556645.1 uncultured Lachnospiraceae bacterium | reverse complement strand
GCATATTCCCACCGGTGAATTAGCAGATGTGTCAGGTACGCCTATGGATTTTAGAGAGTTTCAAAAAATAGGAGACGGTATACACGCGGATTTTGAGCAAATAGCAATAGCAGATGGTTATGATCATAACTGGGTAATTGAAGACTGGAATCAGAGTATAAAGCTGTTTGCAGAGGTGCTGGATGAAAAGAGCGGAAGAAAGATGTATGCTTATACGGACTTGCCGGGGGTACAGTTTTATGTGGGTGATTTTAAGCACATGAAAGGCGGAAAGAAGGGGCATGTTTATAACGGAAGAAGCGGATTTTGTCTGGAAACGCAGTTTTTTCCAAATGCAGTGAATGAACCGTCTTTTCCCAATGTAGTTTTTGGACCGGAAAAACCATATGAGTCAACAACGATATATCGTTTTGAATAACCGAAAATTTATATAAAAAAGCAGTTGAAATTTTAGTGAGAATTCCAACTGCTTTTTTTTGTAAACCATGTTACAATATTGGAAACTAAAAATAAAATTCTGGTTTCCTGTAAGGAAACAGAACCGTTGGAAATATTGATGCATGGAATTATAGAAAGGAAGTGAAACGGTGGGTAGAATTTATTGGAACAATGATTGGCAGTTTACAGAACATTTTACAAACGAATTATTAGAGGAAAAGGAAGAAACGGGATTAAAACAGGTAAGACTTCCGCATACCTGCAAGGAAACGCCATTTCATTATTTTGATGAACAGGAGTATCAGATGGTAAGTGGTTATCGGAAGGTGCTGTATGGAGAAGAAAACTGGAAAAATAAGAGGATTTTTTTGACTTTTGAAGGAGTTGCACATGAAGCAACGGTCTATTGTAATGGGGCAGTAGTTGGAACACATTCCTGTGGGTATACGGCATTTTCGGTAGAGTTAACACAGCATTTGAAATTTGGCGAAAATAATTTGATTGTTGTGAAGGTGGATTCCAGAGAAAACTTAAATATTCCTCCATTTGGAAATGTTATTGATTATATGACATATGGTGGAATTTATCGGGATGTGTATTTGGAGATTCGTGAAAAAACCTATATTGAAGATATTTTTGTAAAAACGAAATTGCAGCAGGAACATCAGGCACAGCTTTGGATTGAAAATACGCTAAGCAGTAAGGAAGAAGGATACGAAGTATGCTATTTTCTGTGTAAGTGTGGAAGCACCATAGAGCAGTCATTGGGAGAGGATAAGGGAAACAACAGGAGTGTTTATCAGGTGGAAGAAATAGAAGTCTGGGATACAGAGCATCCTGCACTTTATGAGTTACATACCAGACTGCAATATCAGGGGAAATGTCTGGAGGAAAAAACAACTGTTTTTGGATTCCGGGAATGTGAGTTCCGTGCAGAAAAAAGATAAAGCTGAGAGGATTGAATCGTCATCAGAGCTATCCCTATGTAGGTTATGCAATGCCGGCTTCCATGCAAAGGTATGATGCGGATATCTTAAAAAAGGAACTGGCAGTAAATGCAGTGCGTACCTCCCATTATCCGCAGTCCCAGGAATTTATCAATCGCTGTGATGAATTAGGGCTTTTGGTATTTACGGAAATACCGGGGTGGCAGCATATTGGTGATGAAGCGTGGAAGGAACAGGCAGTAAAAAATGTGGAAGAGATGGTACTCCAATACCGGAATCATCCGTCCATTATTTTGTGGGGTGTCAGAATCAATGAGTCCGGGGATGATGATGAATTTTATCAGCGTACCAATGAAGCTGCCCATCGACTCGATGACAGCAGACAGACAGGAGGCGTGCGGGCACATAAGAAAAGCAGTCTGTTAGAAGACGTATATACCTATAATGACTTTTCCCATGAGGGAGAGAATGCAGGCTGTGAGCCAAAGAAAAAGATAACTTCAGATAACAGCAAGCCGTATCTTATTTCTGAATATAACGGACATATGTTTCCAACGAAAAATTATGATTGCGAAGAACATCGGGTAGAACATAGTCTGCGTCATGCAAGAGTATTGGATGCGGTAGCAGGGGAAAGGGATATTGCCGGAAGTTTTGGCTGGTGTATGTTTGATTATAATACCCATAAGGACTTTGGGAGCGGAGACCGTATCTGTTATCATGGTGTCATGGATATGTTTCGGAATCCCAAGCTCGCGGCATATGTCTATGCCAGCCAGTCGGAGCATGAAAATGTGATGGAACTGGGAAGCACTATGGATATTGGAGAGCATCCGGGATGTAATCGAAGAGATACGTATGTTTTTACCAATGCCGATAGTGTAAGGCTGTATAAAAACGATCAGTTTATTCGTGAGTTCCAAAAGGATGACAGTGAATTTAAGCATTTAGCTCATGGACCAATCTGTCTGGATGATTTTATCGGAGAACAGCTTGCAAGACAGGAGAACTTTGGAAAGAAGCAGGCAGATGAAATAAAGCTTGCTTTAAATACCGTTGCGAGACAGGGCATGTCCCATTTACCATTAAAAATCAAATGGATTGCCGTAAAAATGATGTTGCTGCATCACATGAAGCCACAGGATGCGGTTGTTTTATATAACCGTTATATTGGTGACTGGGGTGGAAAAGTAACGACATACCGTCTTGAAGCAATAAAGGATGGACAGGTAATATCCACAATCCGAAAAGAGCCGGTGCGGGAAATGTCTCTTGAAACGGTAGTAAGTCATACACATCTTAGGGAAGAACACAGTTATGATGTGGCGGCGGTAAGAATCCGGTGCGTCGACCAGAACAAGAATCTGATGCCATATGCGGCAGAGCCTGTTACATTTGATACAGAAGGTCCTATAGAAGTGATTGGTCCAAAGGTGGTTTCCTTATCCGGTGGAATGACAGGAACCTATATCAGAACCACCGGACAGGCAGGAGAGGCGGCATTGTATATTCGGTCACAAAGAATGAAAGAGGTAAAAATTACATTTAAAATAGAAAC
>USPJ01000255.1 GCA_900556645.1 uncultured Lachnospiraceae bacterium | reverse complement strand
AGACCACCTGTCTGTCCTCTATTTGGAGAACCGATGATAAAATCAAAGAATTCTATGAGATTCACGGAAGAAAAGAAGAGTATAAAGAGCTGAATCCGGGAACCGTTGCTTACTATGACGGTATGATAGAGATTAATCTCAATGAAATCAAGCCGATGATTGCAATGCCGTTCCATCCGAGCAATACTTATACCATTGAAGAGCTGAATGCAAATCTGATGGATATTTTGGAGGATTGCGAGAAGAGAGCACTGGTAAGTCTTGACGGAGCCGTAGATTTCAAATTAAAGGATAAAGTAAGAAACGGAAAATTATATGTAGATCAGGGTATTATCGCAGGCTGTGCCGGCGGCGGATATGAAAACATCTGTGATGCGGCGGACATTTTACGTGGTGCCAGCATCGGACCGGATGAGTTTACTTTAAGCGTATATCCGGCAAGTACACCGGTTTACATGGAGTTAGTAAGAAATGGTGCGGTGGCAGATTTACTGGCTACCGGAGCCATTGTAAAAACCGCATTCTGCGGACCGTGCTTCGGAGCGGGAGATACACCGAGCAACAACGGATTCTCCATCCGTCATTCCACCCGTAACTTCCCGAACCGTGAAGGTTCCAAGTTACAGAACGGACAGATTTCTTCCGTGGCACTTATGGATGCACGTTCCATTGCGGCAACAGCGGCAAACAAAGGTTATCTGACCTCAGCGGCAGATTTAGATACAACTTATACAAAACCCGCATACCACTTTGACCAGACCATTTATGCAAACCGTGTCTTTGACAGTAAAGGTGTTGCGGACCCGAATGTGGAGATCAAGTTTGGTCCAAATATCAAAGATTGGCCGAAGATGAGTGCATTGCCGGAAAATATGGTATTAAAGGTTGTATCCGAGATTCACGATCCGGTAACTACCACCGATGAGCTGATTCCTTCCGGAGAGACATCTTCTTATCGTTCCAACCCATTGGGTCTGGCAGAGTTTACACTTTCCAGAAAAGACCCGGCGTATGTGGGTAAAGCCAAAGAAGTACAGAAGGCACAAAAAGCTATCGAAGAAGGAAAATGTCCGTTGGATGCATTGGAGGAACTGAAACCGGTTATGGAGACTGTTCAGAAGACCTTCCCGGAGGCAGGTGAGGGAAATCTCGGTGTAGGAAGTACTATTTTTGCAGTAAAACCGGGAGATGGTTCTGCCAGAGAGCAGGCAGCATCCTGTCAGAAAGTACTGGGAGGCTGGGCAAATATTGCAAACGAGTATGCAACCAAGCGTTATCGCTCCAACCTGATTAACTGGGGTATGCTTCCATTCCTGATTGAGGAAGGTGAGCTGCCGTTTAAGAATGGAGATTATCTGTTCCTTCCGAATATCCGCAAGATGGTGGAGGAAAAAGCAACAGAGATTCCGGCATATGTAGTAAAAGAAGATGGTTTAAAAGAATTCACATTGCAGATGGGTGAGCTTACAGATGATGAGAGAGAGATTATCTTAAAGGGCTGCCTGATTAATTATAACCGAGTAAATTAAGAGGCGATTTTCATGCAAGAGAAAAAACAATCACATTGGAACATCCGGCCTTATCTGGCGATAGCACTGACGGCGGTGCTGGTCATCTGCCTGTGTATCGTATTCTTCTTCCTGATATACCGCTACAATGGATTTGCGGCGGGCTGGAAGAAGCTGACGGCAATTTTGCAGCCGATTATTATCGGTATTGTCATTGCCTATCTTATCAATCCTATCATGGTGTTTTTTGAAAAACACCTGATACGATGGATAGAGCCGAAGATGAAGAAAAAAGCAAAGGCAAAAAAATTGTGCAGAGGCATTGCTACTTTAGGGGCATTGGCAGTATTTATTTTGATTATTGTGGTGCTGCTTGTGATGTTGGTACCACAGTTGGTGGAAAGTATTCAGGGAGTGGCGACCACTCTTCCCAGCGAAGTGCAGCATTTGATAGACAAGACCAACAAGTATTTGAGCAGTGATTCAGAGGCGGCAAACTATGTAGAGGACACATTGATTTATGCAACCAATTATATCAAAGACTGGGCAATGAACGATTTGCTTCCAAAGAGCAACACTTATCTGACTTCCATTACCACAGGATTGATAAATGTGTTCAAGGTATTGCTGAATATCATTGTGGGATTGATTGTATCCGTATATCTTCTGTTCAGCAAGGAGACCTTTATCGGTCAGTTCAAAAAGCTGACCTATGCACTCTTTAAACCGAAAAAAGCAAATATTGTCATTCAGACAGCCAGAAAGAGCAACGAAATATTCGGAGGTTTCATCAGCGGAAAAATTCTGGATTCCATGATTATCGGAATTATCTGCTATATTGTGCTTTTGATTATGAAGATGCCATATCCGGTACTGGTCAGTGTGATTGTAGGTGTGACGAATATCATTCCGTTTTTCGGACCGTTTATCGGAGCTGTTCCAAGCTTTATCATTATTGTGCTGGCAAATCCGATTCAGGGACTGTACTTTCTTATTTTTGTGGTTATTCTGCAACAGGTGGACGGAAACATTATCGGACCGAACATTTTGGGAGATTCCACAGGATTGTCACCGTTTTGGGTTATCTTTGCCATTATGGTGGGGGGCGGATTATTCGGCTTTGCTGGAATGTTGCTGGGAGTGCCGACCTTTGCAGTTATCTACTATATCATGCAGGAGATTCTGAGATATTTTCTGCGGAAAAGAGATTTGCCTCAGGACAGCAGCCAGTACATTGAACTGGAAAAGATAAATGTGGCAACAAACCAGCCGCAGTATTTTCAAAAAGAAAAAGAAACGAACGAAAAAGACGAAGAAAAAGCTTAAAAAAAGCCGTATTCGACAGGATTTGCCGGATACGGCTTTTATACAATAATTTTTGACACATGAGGGTATCCTATGGTACACTAAAATGGATAAAAATCTGTCTATTATAGGCATATTCAGAGGTGACACAAG
>USPJ01000254.1 GCA_900556645.1 uncultured Lachnospiraceae bacterium | reverse complement strand
TATAATTCCGGTCATTCCTGCAAACAGCCCAGTCTCTTCCTTTTCCGGGTTTTTATAGAGAATCAATTCTCTTGTGCTTTTCATTTTCCTTCACCTGCTTTTAATAATTGCCCAATATTTTTAATTTGCTGGTCTCCTCCCGAAGCCCCTTCAGTGCATTTTGCACCGCACTGTCGTTCAGGTTTCCTTCAAAATCAACAAAGAAACGATATTCCCAATTTCTCCCCTGAATCGGTCTGGATTCGATTTTTGTCATATTCACACCATTGAAAATAAAATGAGAAATCATTTGATAGAGCGAACCGCTCTCATGGGGAATTTCAAAACAGATGCTTACCTTATCAGAGTTCTTTTGAAATACATGTTTTCCGGTTACAATAAGGAATCTGGTATAATTGTCCTCGTTATTTGCCAAATTTTCCTGTAAAATCTTCAATCCATATAATTCTGCTGTCAAACGGCTGGCGATGGCTGCCTGATGCTTTTTTCCATCCTCTTTTACTTTTTTTGCAGAAACTGCGGTATTTTTCAGACTGATTTTTTCCCAATCTCTGTGCTCTTCCAAAATCTTGCTGCATTGCATCAATGCCTGCGGATGGGAATATACCTCGCGAATATCCGAAAGCTCTGCCTCTTCTAACCCCAGAAGCACATGTTCAATCCGAATAATCTGCTCTCCGATGATACAATTGTCATACTCCAACAGCAAATCATAATTCTCTCTTACACTTCCTGCGGAGGAATTTTCGATAGGAAGCACCGCATAATCTGCCTCCCCGTTTTTGATAGCCTCCATGGCATCCCGCCAGGTCTCCACATGAAAACTGCTTCCGTTCTCTCCAAAAAACTCCTTCATGGCAGCCTCGCTATAAGCTCCCTCCACTCCCTGAAATACAATCCTTGCATGAGAAAAATCCAATTCTTCCACTTCTGTAAAATCTATCTTTTCCGATAAGCCATGCTCATTTAACATCTGATACTGACGTTTTCGGCTCATTGCCATAATCTGTTCAAAAAGTTCCCGGACACTTCGTTTATTAAAGTCTCCCTCTGCCAGCTCTTCCAGCGTATTCAACTTGGAGATTTCCCGCTCCTTGTCAAATACCTGTTTCCCGGTTGCTATTTTATATTCTGCAACCTGGGTTGTCCGCTTCATACGTTCCTCGTAAAGTTCCACAATCTGTCGGTCAATCCCGTCAATTTCTTCTCTGATTTCCAATAAATCTTTCATTTTTTTCACCCTGTCATATTTTTTTCTATCATACCCTATTCCCATTTTAATAGCAAGATTTCCTTGCGAAAAAAGCCGCTGTACACTATAATTTTACTAAGAATTTAGATGGATTTTAAAAGGAGTTGACATAGAATTGAAAAAGAAACTTCCATGGCTTATAACTGCCGCTGTTGCTATTCTTCTACTCATTTTAGGTGTTATTCATTCTTTTAGCACAAAAACAAAATTCAATGAAACCGCAGTAAACGGCAACACTGCCGGAAATCTTTACAATCGAGGTCTGTTCTGTGAGTATGATGGTGTGGTATATTTCGCCAATCCCGAAGATAATTTTACTCTTTATTCCATGCCTGTCTCCGGCGGCGTGGCAGAAAAGCTCAATGATGATGTGGTTACTTATCTGAACGCAGACGAGCACTATCTCTACTATGCAAGAAACAACATCACAAAAGATACGAAAGACTCAGAGACAAGAGGAAATACCTTTGACTTCCTTCATTGGGATTCCAACAGTCTCTGCCGTACAAATCACAAGGGCAAAAAGCTTCAAGTTCTGGAACATGATCCTAGTATGTATGCTGCCCTTTTGGGAAACTATCTCTATTATATCCATTATGATACCAAGACTGCCTCCACTTTATATAAAGTAAAAATTGACGGCAGCGAACGGGAACAGGTGGACTCCCATCCCTACTATACCTGTGCCGCAAAGGGCAATACCTTTTATTACAATGGATTGGAAAATGACCGGAATCTCTATGCTTACTATACATCCAGTGATACCTCGCAGCTTCTCTGTAAAGGAGACTTCTGGATGCCAATCATTGATGGCAGCATTGTCTATTTCATGGATCCTTCCGACAATTACCGTTTGGCAAAGGTGGATTTAAACACCTCGGAAAAACAGACACTGACAGAGGATCGTATCGACTGTTACAATCTCTATGGCAGCTATATCTATTACTCCAGCAACAACGACCCGGGGCTTTTTCGGATGAAGCTGGACGGCTCTCAAAGAGAAAAGATTTTTTCCGGTGCCTGCACGGATATCAATGTCACATCCAAGTATGTGTATTTCCGGACTTTCGAAGAGGAATCTATCTATTACTACACTCCTACCAACGGGGATGTGAATGTGCGGGCTTTTATTCCGAAGACCAAGTGATAGAATCTAACAGGGCAAAATATTCCTCAAAGGTTTTCTTACAGCACATAGGATTTAAAATCTCAATTCCTTCTGCCCGTAAACCAATTAACGAGAATGCCATTGCCATGCGATGGTCCTCATAGGTCTCCACCTGAGAGGGTTGTACTTTTCCCGGTTGGATTACCAGAAAATCTTCTCCCTTTTTCACTTCAATTCCCATTTTGGTAAGCTCTGTGGCAATGGCGGACAGTCGGTCTGACTCCTGTAAACGGATATGCCCGATTCCTGTGATTTTTGTGGGGGTCTGGGCAAAAGGAGCAAGTGCTGCAAGGGTCATGGTCTGGTCCGAAAAATCATTCATATTCACTTCGATTCCCGGATAGATTCCTTTTGCATTTCCTATAACCTCTATTCCTTTGGAGGTATCATTCACCTTTGCCCCTAAGGATTTCAATACTTCCAAAAATTTCTTGTCCCCCTGCATGGAATCCTCATGTACTTCACCTACCAAAGCTCTTCCTCCGGTCAGCACTGCCATGGCATAAAAATAACATGCAGCAGATACATCTGGCTCTATATCATACT
>USPJ01000253.1 GCA_900556645.1 uncultured Lachnospiraceae bacterium | reverse complement strand
ATGTATCCCACCATTCCGGCAGAAAGCTCCTCACATGGAATGAACTGTCCTGCTCCGAAATATCCTACCTCTACCACATCTGCCTCTGCTCCGGTTGCCATCATACGGATTCTTGTCCCAACCCGTACGCTGCCTTCCCGAATCCGGCAGAACACGATAACCCCTTTGTAGGAATCATAGAGAGAATCAAAAATCAATGCCTGCAACGGTGCCTTGGCATCTCCCTCCGGTGCCGGAATCTTTTTGACAATCTGCTCTAACACCTGTTCCACATTCTGTCCGGTTTTTGCAGAAATCTGCGGTGCATCCTGTGCCTCGATACCGATGACATCCTCAATCTCATCTATGACACGCTGCGGATCCGCACTTGGCAAGTCAATCTTGTTAATGACCGGCATGACATCCAAATCGTGATCCAATGCCAGATACACATTGGCCAAGGTCTGTGCCTCGATACCCTGTGCCGCATCCACCACCAGAATGGCTCCATCACAGGCTGCAAGGCTTCTGCTGACCTCATAATTAAAGTCCACATGTCCCGGTGTATCAATCAGATTGAAAATGTATTCTTCCCCATCCTCTGCGGTATAGACGATACGAACCGCCTGTGCCTTGATGGTAATTCCCCTTTCTCTCTCCAAATCCATGTTATCTAAAACCTGCGACTGCATCTCTCGGCTGGTCAAAAGTCCGGTCATCTCGATAATACGGTCTGCAAGAGTGGACTTTCCGTGATCGATATGTGCAATAATACAAAAATTACGAATTTTACTCTGATCAATCTGTGACATGTGTTCCTCCAAAATTACTTCTTTTTAACGGTACTGTTCTTTACAAGCTAAACCAGTTTCAATATCTTTGCTACAAAATATAAGATAAAAAACAGCACAAAATAAATTCCCGCCATTACAAAGTCTGATACATTCCACATCTGTTTTGCCAATGCACTGATGAGCAGCGGGATTGCTGCACAGACTAAAATTGTAACCATCTTTTTCATTTTTCTTCTCCTTTGCAAAAAGGCTGCAAGAATCACTTCCCGCAGCCGGATTTTCTCTCACTATCATATAATTTTTTTGCCTATTCGTCAATCTGTTTTCTTCGCTATCACAAATTTCCTTCCTATTCCGCCACCACCTTATAAAGGATATCTGCCAGCGGTTCCATAGCGTCTTTTGCCTCCTGTAAGGTATTGGTCTGGGCACCCACTTCCACCAACAGGCTCTTAGGCTTAAAATGCATATTGTAACGGTAGCCCTTCAGATATATAGGTCTTGTAAAACCGGGATAGTACTCAGCGGCTGTTAGCTGCATCTGAAAGGAAAATGCCAGATTGTCCTGAATATATGGATTTGGAAGATAATCGATATCCCCCAACGCAGTGGTGCGGCTGAGTCCGTTAAAAAACATGATGGATGCCACCTGCTTTCCGTTTACCTCGCTAACCAGCTTGGTTCCCTCTGCCACCCCGTCTCTATGTAAGTCAATTACCACCTCTATGGTAGGATTTTCCGCCAGCACCTGTTCAATGGCTTTTTCCGCATTAGAATAGGCATGGTCTCTGTCATCCACATCATAGGTTCCCTCATGGTGCAATACCCTTAAACCATATTCCTTTTCCAGTATATTCGCCAAATGCTCTCCTACCTCCATTACCGTGGTATCCAAATTTCCCGGCGTAGAATCCGCATATCCTTCCTGGGAATGAGTATGATAAATCAGAATCTGAGGTCCCTCCACATTTTTTTGCAAATGCATATCCTGTGACATCATTTTCTCTGCATTTAGCTGTTCTCCGGTAATGGTAGTAGTTCTGTCCACCGTATAGAAATTCTGAATCAGATAGTCGAAATCTGCCAGCTTTTCTTTGGAAAAACTCACCACCGGGGTCTGACTTTTGGCTAGGGATGCCGAATCTGACTTCTGTCCCACCAGTTCCCCTGTTTTTTCATCAATATGATTCTCGTCTGCGGCCTCCTTCGCCAATATCATCTCATAGGTCAGCTCACTTTCCGTTGCTGTACGGTATCCCTCGCTATTTCGGATATAACTGTAGATAGGGAGTACCTTTTTAAAATACTCCCGTTCTTCTCCGTCTTCATATGTCAAAGCAGGCACATAGGTTTTCAAAACCTTTTCATAAATTTCTTTTTCTAGATGGGTCAACATTAATTCCCCTAAGGTCACCTGTTTTTCCGTCCTGCTGTTGTTTACTCCGGTAACAATTACCCCTGTGATGAGAATTCCTATTAAAATTTTCATCACGCTTTTTTTCTGTTTTTTTCTAAATTTTCGGTCCATAACAATATATTATATGTTTGGACATGCCGGATTATACTAATCCTTTGGACAAACTTCTTTTTCAAAGGCAAGGTTCAATCCTTCGGAAACTGTAAAGCTGAGTCTCTTAATGGATTCATCAATATCCTTGGGAGTCACAAAAAAGGAATTCAGCGTACAGTCTGCCTCCTCATAAAATCCGCTGATAGCATCATTTACAATGGTGGCTGCATCCACCACTGTAGGAATCCCTATGGCAATGACTGGAACTCCCATGCTCTCCTGATTCAATGCATGTCTGTGGTTTCCCACGCCGGAACCGGGATTGATTCCGGTATTGGTAATCTGAATAGTACGGTTTAACCGCTTCACACTCCTTGCCGCCAAAGCATCTACTGCCACAATATAGTCCGGCTGTGCTTCCTTCATCACTCCCCGCACAATCTCCACGCTTTCCATTCCGGTCTGTGCCATAACTCCCGGTACAATGCTGCTGATGAGATTACTGTGTTCCTCACCTAGGGCATATTTTCCGAATTCCTGAATCACATGACGGGTAATCAGCATATTGTCCACCACCTTCGGTCCCAAAGCATCCGGTGTTACCTCCCGGTTTCCTAGTCCTACCACCAATATGGACAGTTCTTCTTTTTCACCCTGAGGCATCATGGTTTTTAGCACCTCTGCCAGCACTTT
>USPJ01000252.1 GCA_900556645.1 uncultured Lachnospiraceae bacterium | reverse complement strand
TTTTAATTGATAGCCATCTTGTAGGATAGGATGATTTATTTTTCTAATATATTTTCCTTTTGAATGCATTCTAGAAGAACAGGCAGGGCAATATTCGACTTTGAGAGTCTTTTCTAAATAAATTATCTTAGTATTTCCATCAATTAAAATCTTAGAGATAATTATGTCTTTATCTTCAATGTTTAAAAATTTCATGATATCATTATTCATATAGTTCCTTTCATAGTATCTAGACAATATCAATGATAAACGAACTATAAAAAGAAACAACAGCCAGAATTCTAGCTGTTGTTTTTCAATGACAATTATTAGAAGTCCATCCCCCTAAAGTTGTCCCCTAAAGTAGACCCCCAAAGTTGAGACCCCTAAATTATTTGAATAGCCGAAAATAGAACCTTTTCATTTTAAAATCAAAAAAGATAGCGTTTTCATAAGCGGAGACGCTTTTTTTATGGTATATTTAAAGAAGAGGTGAAAATCATGAAAGAAGGAATACATCCAAATTATTATCAGGCAACTGTAACTTGTAACTGTGGAAACACATTCGTAACAGGATCTACAAGTGAAGAAATCCACGTAGAAATCTGTTCTAAATGTCATCCATTCTATACAGGACAGCAGAAAGCAACTCAGGCTCGTGGACGTATTGATAAATTCAATAAGAAATACGGCATGGACAACAAATAGTAAGAGATTTGTTTGCAAAAGGTTGAGGTTTGATATCTCAACCTTTTTTTAGAAAATGAGGGCTGGTTTTATGAGCTATTCGGGAATAGGCGGTCAGGCAGTCATGGAAGGTGTCATGATGCGGAATCAGGACAAGTATGCCGTGGCAGTGAGAAAGCCGGACCATGAGATTGTTGTGGATGTACAGCAGTGCAAAAGCAGCAAAGGAGAAGAAACAGTTAAAAAGATACCGATTATCAGAGGCGTATACAGCTTTATCAGTTCGCTGGTGCTGGGAATGCGTACGCTTATGTACTCTGCTTCTTTTTATGAAGAAGAGGAAAAAGAACTGAATGAAGAGGAACAGAAGAAAAAAGAACGGAAAGAAAGCATGGAGATGGGGCTTACCGTATGTCTTTCTGTGGTGTTGGCAGTTGCGGTTTTTATGTTACTGCCTTACGGATTATCCCTGTTTTTTGAAAAATGGATTGCCTCTCCTACGGTACTGGCTTTGATAGAAGGAGTAATTCGTGTAATTATTTTTCTGGCATATATTATTTTGATTGCAGCCATGGATGATATTAAACGGGTATATATGTATCATGGTGCAGAACATAAATGTATTAACTGTATTGAACATGGAAAAGAATTAAATACGGAGAATGTGAAGGCAAGCTCCCGTCTACACAAAAGATGTGGCACCAGCTTTCTGTTTCTGGTGGTGTTTATCAGTATCCTGTTTTTTGCGTGTATCCGTACGGATTCTGTGGCACTCCGCTTTGGTCTGCGTGTATTGCTGATACCGGTGATTGCGGGAGTAGCCTATGAATTTCTGCGTTTGGCGGGACGGAGTGAAAACTGTGTGGTAAATATTTTAAGCAAACCGGGACTTTGGCTGCAAAAAATCACCACAAGGGAGCCGGATGAGGATATGATTGAGGTGGCCATTGCCTCCGTAGAAGCAGTTTTTGACTGGAAATCTTATATTGAGAAAATAAATAAATCAGAGCTCTGATTACATTATCTTGTAAAAAGATAATCAAGGAGTAAAGGATATGACATATAAAGAAGCATTGACAAATGGAGTGCAGGTATTGGAGAAGGCAGAGATTGACACGGCAAGAATCGATGCGTGGTATCTGTTGGAGCATACCTGTAATATCAACCGTCAGCATTACTATTTGAATGAGGACGGAGAACTGACAGAAGAAGAGCAGCACGAGTATCAACTGGCAATTCATAAGCGGGCAGAACATGTGCCGCTGCAATATATCATCGGAGAACAGGAATTCATGGGAATGACCTTTAAGGTAAATCCCAACGTGCTGATTCCGAGACAGGACACTGAGACCTTGGTGGAAGAAGCACTGAAATTATGTAAACCAAACGGCCGGGTGTTGGATTTGTGCACCGGTTCCGGCTGTATCATCATCAGTTTGGTGCGGCATTTACCGGATTTAGAGGCCTATGCAGGGGATATTTCCAAACAGGCATTGAATACGGCGAAAGAAAATGCCAAGACTTACCAGACCGCAGTTACCTTTGAAAAAAGCGATTTGTTTGAGGCATTCAGCGGTAAATTTGATATGATTGTTTCAAATCCGCCTTATATCCCTACCGCAGAGATTGCGAATCTGATGCCGGAGGTACGGGATTTTGAGCCGATGGAGGCGTTGGACGGTCAGGAAGACGGACTTTATTTTTACCGGAAGATTGTGGCGGGAAGCGTGGAGTATCTGAAGGAGGACGGCTATCTGTGTTTGGAAATCGGATATGATCAGGCATCCGCAGTTACGGAAATGATGAAAAAGTTCGGATTTAAAGAGATTACGGTCTTAAAGGATCTTGCCGGATTGGACCGGGTGGTGCGTGGTCATTTGTAGCGGCTTTGGAAAAAGAAACCGTTGACCGAACCACAGGCAGAATCGTGCCGTTGAAAAAGGAAAGAGGAAGAGAAAATGTTTGATAGATTAGATGATACCGTAATGAGATATGAAGAAATGATGAATCAGCTCAGTGAGCCGGATGTTGCGAATGACCCGGAGCGTTTTAAAAGACTGATGAAGGAGCAGAGCGACCTAACACCGATCGTTGAGGCTTATAAGGAATACAAGCAGTGCAAACAGAATGTAGAGGATTCCCTTGCTATGCTTGATGAGGAAAGCGACGAGGAAATGCGTGAGCTTGCCAAAGAGGAATTAAACGAGTCCAAGGCAAGGATTGAAGAGTTAGAGCAGGAGTTAAAAGTTCTACTGCTTCCAAAAGACCCGAATGATGATAAGAATGTTATCGTAGAGATCCGTGCTGGTGCAGGC
>USPJ01000251.1 GCA_900556645.1 uncultured Lachnospiraceae bacterium | reverse complement strand
CCAGGAGCGTCTGGCAAAGGCTATGAAAGATTTTGGAATCAAACTGGCTTAAGTTAAGAATACACGAAGTAAAGAAGGAAAAAGACAATGGTTAAAATTATTATGCATGGCTGCAACGGCCATATGGGACAGGTCATCACCGGCCTGGTAAAAGAAGATGCAAATGCAGAAATCATAGCCGGAATCGATATGAACGACAACGGCCAGAACGATTATCCGGTATTCAAAAGCCTGGCAGAATGCGATGTTCCGGCAGACGTAGTCGTTGACTTTTCTTCCTACAAGGCAGCCGACGCACTGCTCGATGCCTGCAAGGAGAAAAAACTTCCACTCGTCCTCTGCACCACAGGCCTCACCGAGGATCAGCTCAAAAAAGTGCAGGAGACCAGCAAAGAAATCCCGGTTCTCCGCTCTGCAAATATGTCCCTTGGTGTGAATACGCTGATGAAACTGGTACAGGCAGCTGCAAAAGTGCTTGCCGAAGCAGGCTTTGATATGGAGATTGTAGAAAAGCATCACAATCAGAAAGTGGATGCACCAAGCGGCACCGCACTTGCTCTGGCAGATACGTTACAGGAAGCTTTGGAGGAGACATATGAGTATAAGTATGACCGAAGCAAAGAACGTAAGAAGAGAGAAAAAAATGAAATAGGAATTTCAGCGGTCAGAGGCGGAAATATTGTAGGAGAACATGAGGTCATATTTGCAGGCGTTGATGAAGTAATTGAATTCAAACACACGGCATATTCCAAAGCTATTTTTGGAAAGGGGGCAGTAGAAGCAGCGAAATTCTTAAAGGGAAAAGGAGCCGGCTTCTATGATATGAGTGATGTCATCAAAGCAGCAAACAGCTAAGGGCGAAGGAGGATGTATGGAGGACAGAGATCTGAAGTATCTAAAAACGTTGTCAAAGCAGTATCCGACAATCGCAGCGGCAGCCACAGAGATTATTAACTTACAGGCAATCTTAAGTCTGCCGAAGGGAACAGAGCATTTTATTACCGATATTCACGGGGAATATGAACAATTCCAGCATATTTTGAAAAACGGTTCGGGGGCAATCCGCAAAAAGATTGAGGAAGAGTTCGGCAATGCCTTCAGTGCAGTGGAAAAAAAGAACCTTGCGACCCTGATCTATTATCCGGAATTAAAGTTAGAGCAGGTAGAAAAGGAAGAGGAAAATATGGAAGACTGGTATAGCGTCATGCTGTACCGGTTAATCTGCGTTTGTAAGAGTGCTTCTTCCAAATATACACGTTCTAAGGTGCGTAAGGCACTTCCAAAGGAATTTGCATATGTTATTGAGGAACTGTTGACCGGAAGACCGGACGTTTCGGATCAGGAGGCATATTACAATGAGATTATCCATTCCGTTATCCGTACGGGAAGGGCACAGGAACTGATTATCGCCCTGTGTAATCTGATACGCCGTCTGGTGGTAGACCATCTCCATGTGGTGGGAGATATTTTTGACAGAGGGCCATATCCGTATATGATTATGGATGATTTGATGGAGCATCACTCCGTGGACATTCAATGGGGCAATCACGATATCCTGTGGATGGGTGCCGCAGCGGGAAATACGGCATGTATTGCGAATGTACTGCGAATTTCCGCAAAATACGGAAATCTGAATATTCTGGAGGACGGTTATGGTATCAATCTGGTTCCGCTGGCCCGTCTTGCCATGACCCAGTATGCGGACGATAAGTGTGAATGCTTCAAATTGGATTTCAGAGAAGATGAGTATGATGTAAAGGATGCACAGCTGGATGAGAAGATACACAAAGCTATCAGCATTATTCAGTTCAAACTGGAAGGTCAGCTTATCAAGGAACATCCGGAATTTGATATGGAAAAACGTCTGCTGTTAGATAAGATGGATTTAGAACGGGGAGTAGTAAATGTGGAAGGCGTGGAATATCCTCTCAAAGACACCTATTTCCCGACGGTGGATCCAAAAGACCCTTATCAGCTAACCCAGGAGGAAGCTGACGTTGTAGACCGGCTGAAGATGGCATTTGTAAATTGTGAGCGGTTACAAAAGCATGTGAGATTTCTTCTTACCAAAGGAAGCTTTTATAAAGTACATAACGGAAATCTTCTCTATCACGGTTGCGTGCCGATGAATGAGGACGGTTCCTTTACCAAAGTAAATATTTACGGAAAGAAATATGCCGGAAAAGAGCTTTACGATGTGCTGGAGAATTATGTGAGAAAGGGTTACTATTCTCTGGACAAGGAAGAAAAGAAAAAGGGTGTGGATATTTTCTGGTTTGGCTGGGAAAACCAAAATTCACCGGTATTCGGAAAACAGAAGATGACCACCTTTGAGCGTTACTTTATCGCAGATAAAGAAACCCATAAAGAGCCGAAGAATCCATATTACCACCTGTTGGAGCAGGAGGAGATTGTCAATAAGATTCTGGCGGAATTCGGACTTGATAATGAGGATGCTCACATTATCAACGGTCATATTCCGGTGGAGTCCAAGCGTGGAGAATCACCGATAAAATGCAACGGAAAGCTGTTAATCATTGACGGTGGATTTTCCAAGGCATATCAGGGTAAGACCGGAATTGCGGGATACACTTTAATCTATAATTCCTATGGATTGATACTGGCTGCCCATGATCCCTTTGAGTCCATGGAAAAGGCGGTCAAAGAGGGAAGCGATATTCATTCCCATCAGATGCTGGTGGAGCGTGTAGTTAAGCGAAGAAGAGTGGCAGATACAGATGCAGGACGCACCATCAAGGAAAATATCAAGGAATTGGAAAAACTTTTACAGGCATATCGGGAAGGTACCATTGTAGAAAATGCATAAAATTCATCCCTGTTGTAAAAAATGAAGAGGAAAAAATTGCGAAAATACTTGCATATTGGGAGAATTTATGGTATTGTTAACGAGTTGTGATAAAAGAGATGGTCCTCTGTTACATTAGGTATTAAGAACATCCAAAGGATTAGGAGGAAACAACAT
>USPJ01000250.1 GCA_900556645.1 uncultured Lachnospiraceae bacterium | reverse complement strand
GTACCCATGTAGGCGGGGATTCGCAGGAACTAGCCGGAGAGGAAGAGGAGAAAAAAGAATCCACAGAGATTCCGGTTTCGGAATCCGGTGCATACAGCGACAGCACAAAGCAAGGTACGCCTGCCAAGAAGGAGTATAAAAAGAACAACTTTAAGAAAAAAGAGTATGGTATCAAACGTTCTGACAACCCGGATGTGTTCTATGGACGTGATTTTGAGGAAGACGCCGTTCCTATTGAGAGCATTCAGGGCGAAGTGGGTGAGGTGGTTATCCGCGGGCAGATTATGGCAGTGGATGTGAGAGAGCTGAAAAACGGAGAGAAATCCATTGTCAAAATTGTCATGACAGATTTTACCGATTCCATTGCCGCAAAGATTTTCGTAAAAAATGAGCAGAAGGACGAGCTTTTGGAAAATCTGGGAAAAGGCAGCTTTATTAAAATCAAAGGTGTTACCACTATGGATAAGTTTGACAATGAAATCGGTTTGTCTTTTTTGGTAGGAATGAAAAAGATTCCTGATTTTACTACAAGCAGGGAAGACCATAGCATAGAGAAGCGTGTAGAGCTGCATTGCCATACCAAAATGAGTGATATGGATGGGGTTTCCGATGTGAAAGACATCATCAAACGTGCCAAGGCATGGGGACACAAAGCCATTGCCATTACAGACCACGGAGATGTACAGGCTTTCCCGGATGCAAACCACGCAGTTAGCCCGGATGAGGATTTTAAGGTAATTTACGGCGTAGAGGCATATCTGGTGGACGATTTGAAGGATATTATAACCAATTCCAAAAATCAAAGTCTGGATGATGCCTATGTGGTGTTTGACTTGGAGACCACAGGTTTTAGCCCTAATACCAATAAAATTATCGAAATCGGTGCGGTAAAGGTGGAAAACGGCGTGATTACAGACCGGTTTTCTGAATTTGTAAATCCGAAGGTGCCGATTCCATATAAAATAGAAGAATTGACGGGAATACGGGATGATATGATAATTGATGCGGAAACCATAGATACCATTCTGCCAAGGTTTATGGAATTTTGCGAGGGATGTGTGATGGTAGCTCACAATGCGGAGTTTGATATGAGTTTTATCCGCAAAAACTGTAAGGATTTGCAGATTCCATGTCAGCACACCGTGGGAGATACGGTGGCTTTGGCACAGGTGTTGCTGCCGGAGCTTCACAGATATAAGCTGGATACCGTGGCGAAGGCGTTGAATGTTTCTTTGGAAAACCATCATCGTGCTGTGGATGACGCAGAGTGTACGGCACATATCTTTGTAAAATTCATTGAGATGCTGAAAAACCGGGAGATAGAGACCTTGGATGAAGTCAATGGTCTGGGAGCGGCATCTACGGAAAAAATTAAAAAACTGCCTACCCACCATGCTATTATTCTGGCAAAAAACGAAGTGGGAAGGGTGAATCTCTACCGTCTGGTTTCCGATTCCCATATGACCTACTATGCAAAGAGACCGAGAATCCCGAAAAGCGAGTACCTAAAGTACAAAGAGGGACTTTGTATCGGTTCCGCCTGTGAGGCGGGGGAATTGTATCAGGCAATCTTAAACGGCAGGTCTGAGGAGGAGATTGCCCGCTTGGTCAATTTCTATGATTATTTGGAAATTCAGCCTTTAGGCAACAATATGTTTATGATTGCCAGCGACCGTACCGCCATTGAGAGCGTGGAGGAGTTACAGGAAATCAATCGGAAAATCTGTAGGCTGGGAGAAGAGTTTAAAAAGCCGGTGGTAGCCACCTGCGATGTGCATTTTTTAGACCTGCAGGATGAGGTTTATCGGAGAATTATCATGGCAGGAAAGGGATTTAAGGATGCGGATGATCAGGCACCGCTGTATCTGCGTACCACAGAGGAAATGTTAGAGGAATTTTCCTATCTGGGCAGTGAGAAAGCGGAGGAAGTGGTCATTACAAATCCAAACAAAATTGCAGCCATGTGTGAGCGGATAGAACCGGTACGTCCTGACAAATGTCCTCCGGTCATTGAAAATTCGGATCAGATGTTAAGAGATATCTGCTACAACAAAGCCCATGAGATGTATGGGGAAGAACTGCCGGAAATTGTATATGAGAGGTTGGAGCGTGAGTTGAACTCCATTATTTCCAACGGTTATGCGGTAATGTATATCATTGCCCAGAAGCTGGTGTGGAAATCCAATGAGGACGGTTATCTGGTAGGTTCCCGTGGTTCTGTAGGTTCCTCCTTTGTGGCAACCATGTCGGGAATTACGGAGGTAAACCCTCTTCGTCCCCATTATTACTGTAAAAAATGTCATTATAGTGATTTTGATTCTGAGGAAGTGCTGGCATATGCAGGACGGTCCGGCTGTGATATGCCGGATAAGAATTGCCCCGTTTGCGGGGACCCGTTGGTAAAAGACGGCTTTGACATTCCTTTTGAGACCTTCCTTGGATTCAAGGGAAACAAAGAGCCGGATATCGACCTGAACTTCTCCGGTGATTACCAGAGTAAGGCGCACAAATACACAGAGGTTATTTTCGGCGCCGGTCAGACGTTCCGTGCGGGAACCATCGGTACGCTGGCGGATAAAACAGCGTTCGGTTACGTGAAGAACTATTACGAAGAGCGCGGCCAGCACAAACGGAACTGCGAGATCGACCGTATCGTGGAAGGATGCACCGGCATCCGCCGTACCACCGGCCAGCACCCGGGCGGTATCATCGTTCTGCCATTCGGTGAGGATATCAACTCCTTCACCCCGGTGCAGCATCCGGCGAACGATATGACAACCGACATCATTACGACCCATTTCGATTATCACTCCATTGATGCCAACCTCTTAAAGCTCGACATTCTCGGACACGATGATCCGACCATGATCCGTATGCTCGAGGATATCACGCACCTTGATGCGCAGACGATTCCGCTCGATAACCCGGAGGTCATGTCGCTGTTCAAGAGCACCGAGGCGCTCGGCATCAAGCCGGAGGACATCGGCGGCTGCCCGCTTGGA
>USPJ01000249.1 GCA_900556645.1 uncultured Lachnospiraceae bacterium | reverse complement strand
CATATTTCAAATAGCTTCTGTGTGTTGGAGCTGTGTCTGCCGCCGATGACAATCATAGCATCTGCCTCCTTGGCAATTTTCCCGGCCTCTGTCTGCCGTTCCTCCGTCGCATTACAGATTGTATTTAAAACAATTATATCATAACCTTTTTTTTGAATAATTTCAACTAATTCTTGAAATTTCTTGTAGTTAAATGTCGTTTGTGATACAATACATATCTTTTGTTTGTCCTTTACCGAAAATTCTTCTGCCTCTTCTACGGATTGAAGTACTGTCAACCGGTCTGTGGCACACCAGCCTTTGATTCCCTCCACTTCCGGATGTTCATTGTTTCCGATAATAACGATATGCTCTCCCGCCTTTGAGTGTTCCTCCACAATCCGGTGGATTTTCAATACAAAGGGACAGGTGGCATCTTCCACGGTAAATCCACTGTTTTTTATCCGCTCATAAACTTTTTTTCCGACGCCGTGGGAACGGATTACTACTGTTCCTTTCGGAATCTGTTCCAGACATTCCAATTCTTCCAGCACGGTTACACCCTTCGCCTCTAAATCCTTTACAACCTCCTCGTTGTGGATGATGGGACCATAGGTGTAGATAGGTGCTTCCTGTTTTTCTACTTCCTCGTAGACTTTGTTGACTGCCCGTTTGACACCGAAGCAGAATCCGGCACTCTTTGCAAGTGTTACTTTTCTCATCTAGCTTCTTTCCTTATAAATAGATTTGATGGTTTCTACCACCTCTTCAATTCCCATATGGGAGCTGTCTACCAAAACCGCATCCTCCGCCTGCTTCAACGGAGAAATCTCCCGGTGCATATCCCGGTAATCCCGGTCTGCAATATCCTGTTCGATTTCTTTCAATTCACAGTTCTGACCCTTCTCCGTTAATTCCTCATAACGTCTTTTGGCTCTGGTCTCCACACTGGCAGTCAGATAAATCTTCACCTGTGCCTTTGGCAGAACTACGGTTCCGATATCTCTGCCATCCATAATGACATCTGCCTGTTCAGCAAGCTGCTGCTGAAGCTCCACCAATTTTTTGCGGACCTCCCCATAGGCACTGGTTACGGATGCCGTATTTCCCACTTCTTCCTTCCGAATCAGTCCGTTGACATTTTCTCCGTTTAACAATACCTGCTGTTCCCCGTTTTCATAACGGATGGTCACATCCACCTCCCTGGCTGCCTTGCTGATTGCTGCCTCATCCTCTTTTGCAATGCCGCTTCTTAAAAAGTAAAGAGCCATAGCCCGGTACATGGCTCCGGTATCCACATAGATGAATCCCAGCTCCTTTGCCAGCCTTTTTGCGATGGTACTCTTTCCGGCTCCTGCCGGACCGTCTATTGCTATATTAAAACTCATATTGTTGTTTCCTCCTCTATTTATATCATGTGCCTTACACACATATGTCTCCGTTTTTTGCTATCATTCTGCGATACTGCTTCCCGCCAGATATCCGGTGGACCATGCAATTTGAAGATTGAACCCTCCGGTATAAGCGTCCACATCCAGAATCTCTCCTGCAAAATAGAGTCCCTTTACCAGTTTGGATTCCATGGTGGAAGGGTCTACCTGTTTTACGGAAACTCCGCCTCTTGTGATGATTGCCTCGTTAAATCCCCGCAATCCAGTTAAGGTTAAAGGAAATGCTTTGATACACTCCACCAGCTTTTTTCTCTCCTGTTTTGTAATTCCGTTGATTTTCTTCTCCGGGTCGATACCGCTGAGGGAAATGACCACCGGAATCATCTTCGCCGGAAGCAAGCCCTTGACAGAATTTTTGAACTGTCTGTTTTTGTTTTCCTCAAAATCCCTTAAAATTCTGGCGTCTAACTGTTCCTCTGACAATGCCGGCTTCAAATCAATGGTCAGGGATAAATTCTTCTTTCGCAGCCTGTCATTTACCACACTGCTGGCACTTAACATCAAAGGGCCACTGACCCCGAAATGGGTAAAGAGCATCTCTCCGAACTCTTCAAAAAATACTTTTCCGCCCTCCCGAATCGTAGCTTGTACATTCCGAAGGGACAGCCCCTGCATTTGCATACAATAGTCTTCCAAGACAGTCATAGGCACCAGGGACGGCACCGGTTCTTCTATCTTATGACCTAATTGCTCGGCAAATACAAAGCCATCTCCGGTGGAGCCTGTGGAAGAATAGGATTTTCCTCCCGTTGCAAGAATTATTGCATCTGCTGTTCTTTTTTCTCCGTTTTTCAGCCGAACTCCTGTAATTTTTTCGTCTTTTGACAGGATTTCCGTCACTTTCGTGTGTAACAAGACCTCCACCCCAGCCTTTTCCAATGCCTTTTGTAAGGTGGAAATGACGTCGGAGGAATGGTCCGAAACCGGAAATACCCGGTTGCCCCGTTCTGTTTTTACCGGCATTCCATTGGCTTCAAAAAAATCCATCACCCGGAAATTATCATAGGTATAGATAGCACTATATAAAAATTTTGCATTTCTGGGAACATGGGCGAAAATTTCTTCGGTATCACAGGCATTGGTCAGATTGCATCTGCCTTTTCCCGTAATATAGATTTTCTTGCCCAGCTTCTCGTTCTGTTCCAGAATCGTAACTCGATGTCCCGCTTCCGCAGCTCCCAATGCCGCAAACATTCCTGCGGCTCCGCCTCCGATTACAATTACGTTACTCATTCTTGTCCCCTAATTTTGCATACCGCATCTTCATAGAATCATCAATAAAATTAATTTCATCATTATCATACACCTGATACTCGTCCCAAATATCCTCCAACATCTCCAGAGTCTGAACCACTTCTCCCTGTTTTTTCATACAAAGTGCCACAATCAGGGCATTGATAACAGAAAGGGGTGCCACCAGAGAGTCCACAATGGACGCCATGTCGCTCTTGGCAATCAGATTGCAGGAGGAATAGAGATTCATTGGCGAATGGACACTGTCGGTAATGGTAATAACCTTGGCACTTCGATTATTGGCAAATTCCATCGCCTTTAAAGTACGCATGGAATAACGCGGAAAACTGATTCCGATG
>USPJ01000248.1 GCA_900556645.1 uncultured Lachnospiraceae bacterium | reverse complement strand
CCCCGAATACCATGTGTTCTCGGTCCATAAGCAATATTGTCATAGACACTCATTGGAAATGGATTGGGATTCTGGAATACCATTCCCACTCGTTTTCTTAACTGGTTTACATCCATATTTCCATAGATGTTTTCACCGTCTAATTCTATTTTTCCCGTAATTTTACATCCTTCTACCAAATCATTCATACGGTTTAAGCATTTTAAGAAAGTGGATTTTCCACAGCCGGACGGACCGATAAAGGCTGTAATTTCATTTTCTGCAATATCCATTTGAATATTCTTCAATGCATGAAAATCTCCGTAATGTAGATTCAGATTTTCTATTTCAAATTTATTCATTGATTCCTCCTATTTTTTTGTAAACTTCTTTGCCACAAAATTTGAAAGCATATTGATTAGTACTACGATAATTAACAGGACTACTGCCGTGGCATATGCTTGGTCTGTATACAGACCTTCTTTGGAAAGACTGTACATATGGATTGCCAAAGTTCTTCCTGAACTCATGACACTCTTTGGAAGTTCTGCCACAGTTCCTGCCGTATAAATCAATGCCGCCGTCTCTCCCACGATTCTTCCGATTGCCAGAATGACACCTGCTAAGATACCCGGCACCGCTGATGGAAGAACAATTTTAAATATGGTACGCAGCTTACCTGCTCCAAGACCAAAGCTTCCTTCCCGAAAAGAATTTGGTACCGCCAACAAGGCTTCTTCTGTGGTTCTCATAATGACCGGCAATACCATTATGGAAAGGGTCAAAGCTCCTGCCAACAAAGAGTAGCCGCATTTCATGGTCGTTACAAAAAACAGCATACCGAACAATCCATACACGATAGACGGGATTCCCGAAAGGGTTTCTGTGGTAATTCGCACGATATCCACCAGCTTATTTCCCTTTTTTGCATATTCCACCAGATAAATAGCGGAAAAAATTCCGATAGGCCCTGCAATTAACAGTGACAATAACGTAATTATCAGTGTATTAACAATTGCCGGCAGCATGGACACGTTATCCGTGGTATACTTCAGTTCAAAAAGGCTCGGCGTTAAATGTGGAATTCCTTTTATCAAAATGTAAAAAAGAATAAATCCCAACACCACAATGGTTGCCAATATGGCAAGCTTTGTAACTGCTGCCAATAAAAAGGAACCCGGATGCTTCATATAATTTTGTAATTTTTGTTTTCTTGTTGTTTTGTTAATAGCTTCTTCCATAAATTAATCCACCTTCTTTCTTTTTAAAATGGAAAAGAGTAGATTAATAATTAAAATAAATACAAACAACACGACTCCGGTGGCAATCAATGCCTCTCTATGTAAATCTGTTGCATATCCCATTTCAATTACAATGTTTGCTGTCATGGTACGGACACCTTTAAAAATTCCCTGAGGCATTCTCGCCTGATTTCCGGCTACCATAATGACTGCCATGGTTTCTCCGATGGCTCTTCCGATTCCAAGAACAATTCCTGCCATGATTCCTGATTTTGCTGCCGGAACAACGGTACAGAATACACTTCTTTCATGGGTAGCCCCCAATGCAAGAGCTCCCTCGTAATACTTGTTTGGAACGGCACGGATGGAAGATTCCGAAACTCCTATAATTGTAGGAAGAATCATAACACCCAATAGGATAGATGCACTTAAAATACTATTACCGTTTCCCTGAAAGGTATTCCGAATAAACGGTACCAATACCACCAATCCAAAGAATCCATATACAATGGATGGGATTCCTGCCAGCAATTCAATTCCCGGCTTTATAATTTTGTATAATTTTTTAGGACAGAATCTTGCCAAATAAATGGCTGATAAAACTCCGATTGGAACTCCTATGATAATTGCTCCTGCGGTGACATAGATACTTCCCATAATCATTGGGAAGATTCCGTATATATCATTTCCCGGTCTCCATGTTTTTCCGAAAATAAAATCCGCAAATCCGATTTCCTTAATGGCAGGTATACCGTTTGCAAAAAGAAAAACACAGATAAGAACTACGGATACGATGGAAATGCAGGCAGCAACCAAAAAAAGGATTTCCATTGCGATTTCTTTTCCTTTTTTCATATGCTTTTTACTCCTCTCTTACTACTATTTTCATAAGCCAACGCAAAAAACGGAGCTTTTGGCTCCGCATTTGCTTTTTTGTTTTACAGCTCGCTCCAGTCTGTTACTTCTCCAAGGAAGATGTTCTTTACCTGCTCAGAAGTAATATCCTCGATGTCATTGTTCTTATTTACAATAACTGCAATTCCGTCCATAGCGATTGCTGTGGAAGTTAAACCGCCGTCTAACTCACTGTCTTTTAACTCACGGGATGCCATTCCAATATCGCATGTACCTTCCATTGCTGCTGTCATGCCTGTGGTAGAATCACTTTCCTGAATCTCAATCTCAGCATTTGTATTAATTTTTAAATATGCCTCTTTTAATTTCGCCATAACCGGTGTTACAGAAGAAGAACCTGCGATTACGATTTTACCTTTTTCCATTGTGCTCTCAAAAGTGCCTTCTGAGATGGAAATGTATCCGTTTTCTTCGATAACCTTCTGTCCATCATCACTCATAATGAAGTTGATAAAGTCCTCTGTTACCTTGCTTACCTCACCCTTTGTTGCAATGTTGAAAGGTCTGGAAATTTTGTAGGAACCATCTTTTACTGCTTCAACGCTTGGTGCAACTCCGTCAACCTTAATTGCCTTAATAGTTTCATCGATAGAACCTAAGGAAGCATATCCGATAGCATAATCATCACCTGCTACATTAGTCATCATTGCTGATGTGCTGTTTGCAATGACTGCTTCCTCTGTGGTCTTATCTACCTTTTCTCCATTTTCGTCTTTTTCTTCAATTCCAAAAAGCTCGATAAATGCTCCTCTTGTTCCGGATCCGTCCTCACGGGATACTACGGTAATCTCAGCGGATTCGCTTTTTGCTCCGGTCTCCTCACTGTCGCTGTTTCCACCACATCCTGTAAGTGCTCCGACAGTTAACAGACCTGTTAATAACAAACATA
>USPJ01000247.1 GCA_900556645.1 uncultured Lachnospiraceae bacterium | reverse complement strand
AATATTTCTTCTGCCTGTGTGTAATCTCCCTGCCGCAATGCCTCTATGGTTTCCAGAATCGCCTCCAGTTCCCGCTCTTTTTCCCGTTTTTTTCTTCCGGCATCCACTTCTGTTCCAAACCACAGTGCTGCAAAAGCTGCCGTTGTCAAAAACAGAATGATTCCCTCCCGATAAAGAAATTCTTTTTTGAGTCTGCTCTGATAACCCTCGTTATATCCATATTTTTCCAATTCCTGCCGGGCATCTTCTCCCACAAGAATTTCCTGTCCCTTCAGATAACCGGTGACAAAAGACAACTGTTCTTCCTTGGTGTCTGCTTGCAGGATACCTGCCAGAATCTCTTCTTTTTCTTTGTAATTCTGATATTCCATACTTCCCAGCAATCCGTTGAGAAGTATCCAACACAGGATTCCCACCAGCAATCCCGTGTATCTTTTTTCCCGTTTCATGTTTTACTCCTTACAGCCTCTCCACTTCCTGATTCCAGACATATCCCAATCCCCGGACATTTTTAATATAAACCGGCTTGGATTTATCCTTTTCGATTTTTTCCCGCAGGCGGTTCACATTGACCGCAACCGTATTGTCATCCACAAAATTTCCGTCCACATCAAAAAGACGTTCCAGAATCTGCTGTTTTGATAAAATCTGTTTTGCATTCTCCACAAAAAGAATCAAAAGTTTCCATTCATTTTTGGTCAGAGACAATTCCGTTCCTCTGTGCCATACCTTCATATCCGACATGGATATCTTCAAGTCTCCGGTTATGATTTCTCCATCCTGCTTTTCTTCCTTCCGGTCTGCATAGGCTTTGATTTTCAACAACAGCACCGATAAGCTGAAGGGTTTTGTCACATAATCGTCTGCCCCTGCATTATATCCCATGACATAATCTGTCTCCTGCTCCAATGCCGTCAGACAGATGATATGGCAGTTTTTTCTCTCCCGAACATAGGCTACCATGTCCAGTCCGTTTCCGTCCGGCAGATTGATGTCACAGATAAAAATATCTGGATTTTCTTTCTCTAACACCTTTTTTGCCTCTTTTATGTTTTTACAGGAAAACACCCCATACCCCTCTTTCTCCAAGGAAAAGGATATTCCCCGATTTACACTTTCATCATCCTCTAAAATCAGTATTTCCATCATACTTTTCTTCCTTTTTTCTGTAACAAGCGGCTTTTCTTTACGGTAATAAATCGGTTACTTTTTGTTCACGGATATTATAGCATAATTTCATCTGTCTTTAACGCAAAAATACATGAAAGAGAATTTCTCTTCCATGTATTCGCTTTTTACACTATATTTACTGGATAACTCCGCCTTCTACTACTAAGTTCTCCGGGTCTACACTGTCTCCGTAAACGGCTTTTAAGGTTGCGTCATAATCTTTGTGGAAGAACTGCTGCTCTCCCAGAGATTTAATCTCATCGTTAATCCAGTTTAACAGTTCGGTGTTGCCTTTCTGTACTGCCGGTGCAATGGCATCCGTATTTCCGAGAGATTCGATTCCTACGCTGAATCCTTTGTTCTGAATTGCCCATGCCAGTACCTCGGTGTTATCTGTGGAGAAGGCATCTCCTCTTCCGTCTAACAGTGCGTCATAGGCTTCCTGATATTCATCAAATTTGATTAAGTTTACCTCAGGATAGTTCTCGGTAAAATATGTTTCTGCTGTGGTTCCTTTTACTACAATCAAATCCTTGCCCTTTAAATCCTCCGGGTCTGTAATCAACGCATCCTCCGGGGACACCACGCCAAGTGCCACCTTCATATACGGAAGGGCAAAATCCACTTTTTCGCTTCTCTCATCCGTTACGGTAAAGTTGGCAAGAATAATATCTACCTTACCTGACTGCAAATATTCTACACGGCTTGCTGCTTCTACATAGACAAATTCCACGGCATCTTCACTTCCCAGAAGGTCTTTGGCAATCTGTTTTGCAAAGTACACATCATAGCCCTGAACCTCGCCGTTTTCATCCACATATCCGAATGGATTCTTGTCGCTGAAAACGCCGATTTTGATGGTGCCGTCTTTTTTGATTTCATCCAGCGTTCTGGCTTTTCCGGCTGTGGTCTCTGTGGTTTCTTCTTTCTTTGGCTCTGTGGCAGTTTCACTGTTGCCGCTCTTGCAGCCTGCCAGCACTCCTGCCGCAAGACTCATTGTCAATAAAATTCCCAATAGTTTCTTTTTCATGTTTTTTCCTCCATCTCTTTTATTCCTTTACAGCTTCATAGTGAAAGCTGTTTAAAAACTGTTTTGCCCTGTCGCTTTTCGGTGCCGAAAAAAATTCTTCCGGCTTTCCCTCTTCTACAATCTGTCCTTCGTCCAAGAAAAGAACCCGGTCCGCCACCGCTTTTGCGAACTCCATCTCATGGGTTACGATAATCATGGTCATTCCGGTTTTTGCCAGTTCCAATACCACCTGCAAAACCTCCCGTACCATTTCCGGGTCTAACGCCGCTGTAATCTCATCCAGCAAAAGCACCTCCGGGTGCATCAACAAAGCTCTTACAATGGCAACTCTCTGTTTTTGCCCGCCGGAAAGCTGTCTGGGATAATCCTTCTTTTTTTCCAAAAGTCCTACCCGCTCCAACAACAGCTCCGCTTCTTTTTTTACCTCTTCTTTCTCTCTTTTCTGCACCATGCAGGGTGCCAGTATAAGATTATCCAGAATGTTCATGTTGGGAAACAAATCATAGCTTTGAAATACCATTCCTATTTTTTCCCGCACCTCATGGATTTTGCGGCTCTCTTTTTCATAATTCACGCCATTTAGTTTTAACTCCCCTTCATCTATATCCTCCAAACGGTTCAAGCATCTTAAAAAGGTACTTTTTCCGCAGCCGGAAGGTCCTATAACTACCACCACTTCTCCCTTTTGAATGGAAAAGTTGATGTCATCCAATATCCGTTTCCCCGGAATATAGGATTTTTTTAAATGTTCTACCTCTAATATTGCCTCTGACATATCTGCCTCCTAATTCACCAGTCTTTTTTCCAATGCAGCGGAGATTCTTGAG
>USPJ01000246.1 GCA_900556645.1 uncultured Lachnospiraceae bacterium | reverse complement strand
TTTCCGGTTTACAATGTGGGGATGGTAGCTATTCCTCCTACGGCGCCTGTAATGCGGAGAGTACGGCACAGGTAATCGTGGCATTAACAGGAATGGGGATTAATCCGGCACAGGATGCTCGTTTTGTGAAGAACGGATATACTACAATAGATGGTCTGATGAAATTTGCCGTCAATGGAGGCGGTTTCAGCCATGAGTTGGGAAACAGTGTAAATAATCTTGCAACGGCACAGGGATATTATGCATTGGTGGCGTATCAGCGTTTGATAAACGGACAGCCATCCCTTTATCAAATGAGTGATGCTAAGGGAATTACAACCACAACCGTGACAGAGCCGGCACCTGCTGCAACAGGAAATAGTGAAAATACAGAAACTTCGGGAAGTAGTGCAGCATCCGCGGCAACAAAAGGAAATTCCGTCAAAAAAGCAGAGACTATCTTGAAAACAGATAGTTCCGAAGAGGCAGAGGAAACAGAATTGTTGGAGGAATTACCGGAAACTTTAAAAAAGAATAGTAACAAAGAGGAGAAGATTGACAATTCCGAGAATAAAGATGATAATTGGAAAAAGATAGTTCCGATTGCAGCAATCGTTTTAGGTGGAAGCGGCGTTGGAATCTTGGTAGTAACAGGAAAGAAAAAAGCAGTAAAATAGAATGAATAGAAAAAAAGGTCTTAGAATTTTTGCAATTATCTTGATTGTTCTGGCATTTTTGTTAGAGGGTATCTATCATTTTAAGTTAGAGCCTGCGGATAGAGACGGCAGAACAAATGATATAGTTGCAGAGGAACAGAGTAAAGAGAAAACAACAGAAGAAGAGCCCACAAGCAGTTCCGAAAAAAAACAGGAAAAGCAGACGGAATCCCAAAAAGAAAAGGATAATCAGCAATCACAGGAGAAACAGCCCTTAAGTAAAGAAAATGCCACGGTACAGACAGACCAGCAAGCAGTACAGGCAGAGAAAGAACCGCAGCAGGAGACCGTTACCTGTACCATATCCATTGATTGTAAGACAATCGCTGATAAGAGTAAGGTAACCAATGGGGCAATCTTGGATTATATTCCTTCTAACGGAATCCTGTTGTCTCAGACAACGGTTACTGTAAAAAAAGGAAGCAGCGTTTATGATGTTCTGCAAAAAGCAGCAGGAAACCGAGGAATTCCGGTGGATGTGGATGGTTCTTATATTCGGGGAATCGGACACATCTATGAGTTTGATGCAGGAGAATTGAGCGGTTGGATGTATCAGGTCAACGGTGTATCTCCAAACTATGGATGTTCCTCCTATGAGGTAAAAGAAGGGGATGCTATCCGCTGGTGTTACACCTGTGACTTGGGCAAGGACGTAGGAGGCAGCAATTACTGACAATATGAGAGAAAAAAACAGCAGAGAATTTAACCGATGCCATCCCATGGTAAATTTCATATTCTTTCTGTTTGTAATTGGAATTACCATGTTTTCCAACCATCCTCTGTTTTTGGGGATTACCTGTGTGGGAGCATGGACAAATTGCATTTTTATGAAAGGAAAACAGGCAGCAAAATCATGCTGCCTGCTTTTTGTGCCTGTCTGTACCATTGTACCCTTTATTAATGTATTGAATGTCCATAAGGGAGTGACGGTATTATTTTACCTCAATGACAATCCCATTACCTTAGAAGCCTGTATTTACGGATTGGTGCAGGCAGTTTTGCTGGGAAGTGTAATTCTCTGGTTTTCCTGCGTCAATGAAAGCATTACCTCGGATAAATGGATTTATCTGTTGGGAAGGAGATTCCCTACCTTGGGACTTCTGGTTTCCATGGTGCTGCGTTTTATTCCCTTATTGAAGCACCGATTGGGAGAGATACGACAGGGGCAGCATTGTATGGGAAGAAAACAGGGAGTGCGGCAGTTTTTTAAAGAACTGTCTATCCTCACCGCATGGTCTTTGGAGGCATCTATTGATACGGCGGATTCCATGGAGGCACGGGGGTATGGGCTGAAGGGAAGGAGCAGCTATCATCTGTTTCGTTTCCGAAAACAGGATGCCTATATTTTGACAGTAATCCTTCTGTTGGGGAGCTTTGTGGCTTTGGCAGTGTGGAGCGGCAGGGGAGATATTTATTATTACCCCGAAATCCGCTTTTTGAAGCAGGATGTATTTTCGGTTATCAGTCTTGTGAGTTTTGCCATATTGAATTTTTTACCACTTATTCTGGAAGGAATAGAAAGAGAGAAAAAGCATGAATTTGTTCGAGTGGAAGAAGTTTAGCTTCTGTTACGGAGGCAGTGACAGGAAGGTTTTAAAGGAAATAAATCTCACCATAGAAAAGTCGGAATTTTTGTTGCTCTGCGGAAGTTCCGGCAGTGGAAAGAGTACCTTTTTGCGGCAGATGAAAAAGAATTTGATTCCCTACGGCAGTCAGGAAGGGGAAATCTACTATAAAGGTCAGAAAATGAAGGATGTAAAAGCCCGGACAGATGCGGCGGAGATTGGTTTTGTGATGCAGGACCCGGAGGTGCAGATCGTGACGGATACCGTATGGCACGAGTTGGCTTTCGGTTTGGAGAGTCTTGGAATGGAACGGGAGGTCATTCATCACAGGATTGCAGAATTGGTAAGTTTTTTTGGAATCGAAGGCTGGTTTCACAAAAAGACCTGCGAATTATCCGGCGGACAGAAACAGCTTTTAAATCTGGCTTCTGTTATGGCAATGCACCCGGACATCCTGATTTTGGACGAGCCTACGGCACAGTTGGACCCTATTGCGGCGGAAAATTTTATAGAAATGCTGGGTAAAATCAACCGGGAGCTGGGAACCACCATTCTGGTTTCCGAGCATAGACTGGAAGAACTTCTGTGTATGGCAGACCGGGTTTTACTTATGGAGGATGGAAAAATTCAGATAGAAGGAAAGCCGAAGGAAGTAGGCAGTTATCTGGCATCACACAGGGAACATTCCATGTTTGCAGGACTTCCGGCGGCACTTCGTATCTATGGGGGATTAGAGCAGGAAATATCTGTCAAAGACTGTCCCTTGACTGTGCGTGAGG
>USPJ01000245.1 GCA_900556645.1 uncultured Lachnospiraceae bacterium | reverse complement strand
CAGATTATATAATACCAATAGATAACATATAAAACCTACGGAAAAAGTAGGAAATAAAGAAAGGAGACCATCATATGAAAAAGCAAAACGTATTTTATCAGAAAAACTCCATGATGTGTTGTTGCTGTCAGGCTGTATGTATAAATACGGTTTATTTTTCATATGCATTGTGTACCTGAAATTATCTTATTTATAAGCAGGTGTCTTGTATATGACATCTGTTTTTTTATTATACAGGAGGTTCCAGTGGGATTCCCTATATAAAGCAAAACAATTTAAAACTATCGTCAAAAAATCAAACAAAGTATGGAGGTAATCATTATGAGTCAAATCAAAGAAAGTGCATTAGAGTTAATCGGAGGAACACCATTATTAAAATTAAATGGGTACGCAAAGAAAGCAGGAGTTACAGATGCAACCATCCTTGCAAAGCTGGAGTATCTGAATCCGGCAGGTTCCGTAAAAGACAGAATCGCCCTTGCAATGATTGAAGATGCGGAGAAGAAAGGGGTTCTCAAGGAAGGTGCAACCATTATCGAGCCTACAAGTGGAAATACGGGTATCGGTCTTGCAGCAGTTGCAGCGGCAAAGGGATACAGAGCAATTCTTACATTGCCGGACACCATGAGCGTTGAGAGAAGAAACCTCTTAAAAGCATATGGAGCGGAATTGGTGCTTACAGAAGGTGCAAAAGGAATGAAGGGTGCCATTGCCAAGGCAGAAGAACTGAAAGAATCCATTCCGGGAGCAGTTATCTTGGGACAGTTTGTAAATCCTGCCAATCCGGCAGTACATAGGGCAACCACAGGTCCTGAAATCTGGGAGCAGACAGACGGAAAAGTGGATATCTTTGTTGCCGGTGTAGGTACCGGTGGAACTATTACCGGTGTAGGTGAATATTTAAAAGAAAAAAATCCAAACATAAAGATTGTAGCAGTGGAACCGGCTGGAAGCCCAGTACTTTCTAAAGGTACACCGGGACCACATAAGATTCAGGGTATCGGTGCCGGATTTGTACCGGACGTATTAAACACTACGGTTTATGATGAAATCATTCCGATTGAAAATGAGGATGCATTTGCAGAAGGAAGAGCCTTTGCAGGCAGTGAGGGAATTTTAGTAGGAATCTCCTCCGGTGCAGTATTAAAAGCAGCAAGCATTTTGGCAGCCCGTCCTGAGAATAAAGGAAAGACCATCGTAGCATTGCTTCCGGATTCCGGAGACAGATACTTGTCCACACCTTTATTTAACAATGATTAAGGAAAGAGACTAATGGAAAACCAGAGGTTTTGTTAAGAATATTAGTAAAATCTCTGGTTTTTTACATTTAGGGATTAAAAATGGAAATTACAATAAAAGAATTACAGCAGTTAAACGAAAACCAATATCAGCTCATAGACATCCGAAGCAAAACAGAGATATCTCATGGAGCTATTCCAGGGGCTGTTTGTGCATCTGCCGAAAATATCGAGGAAAATCAGGAAATTGATTTTTCCAAGAAATTGGTTATCTGTTGCAACAGAGGGAAAGTCAGTGTGGAAATAGCAGAGAATCTTGCCAAAAAGGGCTATGATGCAGTCAGCCTGACCGGAGGATATCTGGCATGGCTGTGTCATCATATGGAGGAAGAACAGAAGCAAAAAATCAATGAGGATGTAGAGCAAAGTATCAGAAAGAAATTTCATAAAAAAATCTGGAGTAAATTTACAAAAGCCATCAACCAGTACCAGCTGGTAAAAGAAGGGGATTCCATAGCAGTGTGTATTTCGGGAGGAAAAGATTCCATGCTTATGGCAAAACTCTTTCAGGAGTTGAAACGGCATAGTAAATTTTCTTTTGATGTAAAATTTCTTGTGATGGACCCGGGATACAATGCCGCCAACCGGAAAGTCATCGAGGAAAATGCCAAGAAACTGAATATTCCCATTCAAATCTTTGAGTCGGATATTTTTGAATCCGTCTATCATGTAGAGAAATCCCCCTGTTATTTATGTGCCAGAATGAGAAGAGGACATCTGTACAGTTATGCCAAAGAATTGGGATGCAATAAAATCGCATTGGGACATCATTATGATGATGTGATTGAAACCATTCTCATGGGAATGTTATACGGTGCACAGATACAGACTATGATGCCGAAGCTTCATAGCACCAATTTTGAGGGAATGGAACTGATTCGTCCCCCTTATCTTATTCGGGAAGAAGACATTAAGGCATGGCGGGACTATAACGGATTGCATTTCATACAGTGTGCCTGTAAATTTACGGATACCTGTACCACTTGCAATAATGAGGAAAACCAATCCAAGCGGGTAGAAATCAAAGAATTAATCAAAGAGCTGAAAAAAACAAATCCTTTTGTGGAAGGAAATATTTTTAAGAGCGTGGAAAATGTAAATCTGGATACCGTGGTGGCGTATAAGTCGGAGGGAGTCCGTCACACTTTTTTAGATAACTATGATACCAAGGCGTGACGTCATATTTGACAATAAAAATATTTGGTGCTAGAATAGTTTAAAATTAAACAGATTAATAGCAGGAACAGGAGTAAAATTTTGGAAGAGAGAATTGAGGGCTTACTTCGGGGCAGTCAATTTAAAAAGTTGAGAGAATGTGAGCTGTCAGAAATCAGAGAGCATTATGAACTCAAGAGAATAGAGATAGAGATTTTATATTATTTGTCAAAGGCAGGAGAGAATAATACGTCAGCAGATATATGTCAGCGTTTAAAGGCAAATAAGGGTCATATTTCTCAAGCGGTGGATAATCTCTGTAAACGAAATTACTTAACGGCAGTTCAGGATACCTCTGACCGCAGATATGTACATTATTGTGTAACAGAAGCTGCCAAAGAAATTGTAGATAAGATAGCGAAAAAATGGAACGAGCTGAACAGAGAACTTTTTCAGGGGGTTACCAAAGAAGAGATGGAAGAGTTTAAACGGATTGCCGGCAAAATAGGTAAGAATATGGAGCGTATCATCAACCAGTCAGAGAAGAAAGCAGCCTATTGACCAAGGTTTTTTATCTATAATAGTTTAA
>USPJ01000244.1 GCA_900556645.1 uncultured Lachnospiraceae bacterium | reverse complement strand
AAGCATGATCGACGAGATTCAGAAGAGAATACTGGAAGAGGTAGCTGACCTCCACAGCGTACCGGAGGGTGCTTACAATATCCGTGCCAACGGAGAACTGGCAGGCCGTAACACAACTGCCAATATTGACATTATTACAAAAAAAGATGTTTCCGGTATTGATATTTTTGTAAAACCGGGAACCGTCAACGAAAGTATGCATATTCCTGTTATTCTCAGCCAAAGCGGTATGCAGGAAATGGTATACAACGATTTCCACATCGGCGATAACTGTGATGTGACCATTATTGCCGGCTGCGGTATTCACAACTGCGGTACAGACACTTCCAAACACGACGGTGTCCACACCTTTTATGTGGGTAAAAATTCCAAAGTACGCTACATCGAGCGGCATTACGGCGAAGGTGACGGCAACGGCGAAAATATCATGAACCCGGAAACCGTTATCCATCTGGAAGAAAATGCTTACATGGAAATGGAGACTACTCAGATTAAGGGAATTGATTCTACCAACCGTGTGACCACCGGAGATTTAAAAGCAGGAGCTACCTTGGAAGTGCGTGAGAAAATCATGACCCACGGAACCCAGTATGCAAAAACAGATTTTGCAGTAGATTTGAACGGAGAAGATTCCAGTGCCAACATTATTTCCCGTTCCGTTGCAAAAGGAAAGTCTCATCAGGTATTTCTGGCTAAGATTTCCGGCAACAACAAATGTGCCGGCCACAGCGAATGCGATGCCATTATTATGGACGAAGCACATGTAGATGCCACACCGGAGCTTTCTGCCAACAACATCGATGCTAATCTGATTCACGAAGCAGCCATCGGTAAGATTGCCGGTGACCAGCTTATCAAGCTTATGACTCTCGGTTTGACAGAGGCTGAGGCTGAAGAACAGATTATCAACGGATTCTTAAAGTAAGATTTAAAACGGACGCAAAACTGTTTTCAAAAAACAAGGCTGCCACTGAATTAAATTTTCAGGACAGCCTCGTTTTCTTTTTACATCTGATGTCTTACCACTGCGTACTCATCATCCAGCTGATAATACGGACAGTTATCAAAATTTCCTGTCAGAAACTTTACCATATCATCCTCGTCCAAATTCATATCACAACAATAACACTCCTCTTCCTCATCATATACATAGTTTACACATGATTCGCAATTACTTGCCATCTCTCTTCCTCCTGTCTATCCCTCTATCCCGAACATTTCTCTGCAAATACGTTTTCCTGTTTCTGTAACGAGGATTTTCTCATAGGCTCTCTGCACTCCCTCTTTGGAAATCCCATCCTCATAAAGATTTACCAGAAAGTCCGCCTCCAGCAATATGCGGTAATCCAGTCCTTCTACGTTTTCATAGGTATGATGGTGTGCTACCAGATAACAAACTCTCTCAATGACCGTATTTTCATATCCCAGTCCTTTCAAAAGTTCTCTGGCAGGCTCCGGTCCTTCCTGCTCCTGCAATTTACCGTCACAACGTCCGTATTTCGCCTCTGAGGGCTTAATTCCAATGTCATGCACAACTGCTGCCGTTTCCAGAACAAACAGCTCTGCCGGGCTTAAATCTTCTGTTTCGCCAATCAATTTCGCAAAACTATGCACCTTGATAAAGTGCTGAATCCTCTTGGCATCTCCTCTATTGTAGCTTATCATTTCCTCTATCAGTTTATTTGTCAAATCCATGTTCTCTCTCCTTTAAGCAAAACAGATTTTTTTCAAATGTTAAAAGTCCTTCCCGCTGCATCTTTCCAAGTTCCTTGGACATGGCACTGCGGTCCACACCCAGATAATCCGCCAGTTGCTGACGGTTAAAAGGAATCTCAAACCGATAGCTGCCCTCCCGCACCGCCTGAAAGGAAAGATAGGATAACAGCTTATCCCGAATACTTTTCGGCGTGGTATGAAAAATTTTGCGGGTAAGATTCTGATTTTTCTGTGCCGTAATCAACAACAGATTCTGTATCAATTTATTGTGATAGCCACAGACCTCCGTACATGCCGCAAACAATTTATCGGTATTTAAAAAAAGTACCTCTGTCTCTTCTGCCGCAATGACGCTTACCATCAGAGGTTCCCCCGGAATGCAGGCATAGGTTTCTCCAAAAACCTGCCCCTCACCGATGTTATCCAATATGTTTTTATTTCCCCAGACATCGTCATGTTCTATGTTCACGCTTCCCCGCAGCACAAGTCCCACCGACAGAACATTTTCTCCTGCACGGTAGATGACTTCACGTTTGGAATAGCTTTGAACCTTCGCTCGAAGACATTCCAGCACAGATTCCACATCTTCTTCCGACATTCCCTGAAATAATCTTGTTTTTGTTAAAAAATTATAATTCATTTTTTCCCTTTCTGTTGTTTTAACAACGTACTTGTTCTAATTATTGTAGTATACTCCCCATGTAAGGTCAAGAAATGAAATCAAAGGAGGAACAATTATGGTTCGTAGAATTATTCATATTAATCAGGAAAAATGTAACGGCTGCGGTCTCTGTGCCGAAGCCTGTCACGAAGGTGCCATCGGCATGGTAGATGGCAAAGCCACTCTTTTACGGGACGATTACTGCGACGGTTTGGGCGACTGCCTTCCTACCTGTCCAACGGGAGCCATTACTTTTGTGGAACGGGAGGCTGCTGCTTACGATGAAGCTGCAGTAAAGGAAAACCAGCGAAAGAAAGCTGCCGAAAAAACAGCTCCTCTGGCTTGTGGATGTCCGGGAACACATTCCAAACGGATTCAACACGAAAACACAACGACTTCCGTTGCTCCGGTACAGGCCTCTTCACAGTTGAGTCAATGGCCGGTACAGATTAAACTGGCTCCTCTCAACGCACCATATTTTGAGAATGCCCATCTGTTGATTGCCGCAGACTGCACCGCATATGCCTATGGTAATTTCCATCAGGATTTTATCCGAAACAAAATAACTCTGATTGGATGTCCGAAGCTGGACGAGGGGGATTACAGCGAAAAGCTCACCGAAATCATCCGTCAAAACAACATTCAGAGTGTAACCATTGTCCGCATGGAGG
>USPJ01000243.1 GCA_900556645.1 uncultured Lachnospiraceae bacterium | reverse complement strand
AGCAATATCAATTCCGTTCTTGTATTGGTTGTAGTAAGCAAAATGTATTTTCATAATGATTGTCCTTTCTTTGTTAAAGTATTAGGAAGTTTTGGGAATGTGTAGGCAGTTCTTGGCATATGACACATATGCAACATTACCATGCACAAAGCCCTTATTTATAGGTTTTTCAAGATATGCAAACGTTAACAAAGAGATAATCTGCAGAATTTTCATGATGGTATTATGTATAAAAGAGATGTTTTTCTGGATAAGAAAGATGTCTCTTTTTTACTTAAATTTTGTCAATTGTATTTAAACTCAGAAATTAGAATATTTGGTTGCTTTGAACTGGTATATTTAGAAAATACAATATTTATACTCTGTCAAGCCTCGTAAAAACCAAAATTATGTGATATACTGTTTTATCTGAGACGGAGGAAATTATGTCCTTGAATTTTCAAATTATCATTTCACCGGCAAAAAAGATGAATATAGAACCGGATATTTTACCATACCGGGGAATGCCTTGCTATCTGTCTAAGGCAGAGATACTGGCGGAGTATTTACAGAGTCTGTCGTATCCAGAATTAAAAAAATTGTGGAAATGCAGTGATAATATTGCACAGCAGAATGCAGAACGGTTAAAGGGAATGGATTTAACACAGAATCTGACATCGGCAATTCTTGCCTATGAGGGAATTCAGTATAAATACATGGCACCTCAGGTTTTAGAAGAACAGGGGTTGGAATACATAGAAAAGAATCTGCGGATTTTATCGGGATTCTATGGGATTTTGCGGCCTTTTGACGGGGTGATTCCCTATCGTCTGGAAATGCAGACAAAATTTTCAAATTGGGAATACGGGAATCTGTATGAATACTGGGGAGCAGATTTGGCACAGGAGCTTCAAAAAGAAAGTAACCTAATTCTGAATCTGGCGTCAAAGGAATATAGCAAGGCAGTAGAAAAACATCTGGCATCGGACGTGGAAATGATAGAAGTGGTTTTCGGGGAGATAATAGAGGGAAAAGTTATCGAGAAGGGAACTTTAGCAAAGATGGCAAGAGGCGAGATGGTACGCTTCTTGGCACAGCACGAAATCAATGATGTGGAGAAGGTCAAAGAATTTTCGGGATTGGGATATATCTATCGCGAGGAACTTTCTCAAAAGCAGAAGCTGGTATTTATAAAAGAAAAACAGAAGAATAGGTAGCAAAAGGGGGATTCTCATGAAAAAAAGAATCAAATCATTAGCAATTCTGCTGACGGCGGCATTGATAATTCCAATGTTGGGAGGGTTTACTGTGCAGGCAGAAAAACAAAGAAAAAAAGTGGATGTGATATTTACCCATGATACACATTCCCATTTGAACAGTTTTACAACCATCGTAGACGGTGAAAAAAGTGAGGTAGGTGGATTTGCACGGATTAAGACGGTTATTGACGAAAAGAAAGCCGACAATCCAAATACCTTGGTTTTAGATGGCGGAGATTTTTCCATGGGAACATTGGTGCAGACGGTCTATGAGAGTGAAGCAGCGGAGATTCGCATGTTGGGGGAAATAGGCTGTGACGTTACAATTTTGGGAAACCATGAGTTTGATTATCGTTCCAAAGGACTTGCCAATATGCTGGAGAGTGCAGCGGCAAGCGGCGACAAGCTGCCGGAGCTGGTACTTTGCAATGTGGATTGGGATGGCATGGAAGAAAAGGGACTGAGTGACGGGCAGAAATTGATTGCAGAGGGTTTTGAAGACTATGGTATAAAAGACTATGTAATGTTGAAAAAGGGAGATGTCAACATAGCGGTCATCGGTGTTTTCGGAACAGACGCCCTTGCCTGTGCACCAACCTGTGAGCTGCTGTTTCAGGACCCGGTAGAGGCGGTGAAGGAAACTGTAAAAGAGATTCAGGAAAAAGAGAAGGCGGATATGATTGTCTGTGTCTCCCACAGCGGAACATGGGAGGATGAGGATAAATCAGAGGATGAAATCCTTGCAAAAAGTGTGCCGGAGTTGGATTTGATTGTCAGCGGACACACTCATACGGATTTGGAAGAGCCGATTGTACACGGTGATACTTATATTGTTTCCACCGGAGAATATGCAAAGAAAATCGGTTCCATGTCCATGGAGCAGAAAGGGGATGGTCGTTGGGAAATGAAGGAATATGAATTGATTCCGATTACCACCTCTATTCCGGCGGATGAGGCAACCCAGACCAAGGTGGACGGCTTTATGGAGGCTGTGGACAGCGAATATCTGTCACAGTTTGGATATACCCAGAAGCAGGTGCTGGCAAGGAATACCATTGAATTCAGTAGTCTGTATGATTTGGAATATGAACACACAGAACACAATCTGGGAAATATTATGTCAGATGCTTATCGATATGCGGTAACGAATGCGGAGGATTATGACGGAAAACCGGTGGACGTTGCGGTGGTTCCCAGCGGAACCATCCGTGATACTTATGCAGTAGGAGATATTACGGTAGAGAGTGTGTTTAATTCCTTTTCGCTGGGAATCGGAGCGGACGGTGTCCCGGGATATCCGCTGATTAGTGTGTACCTTACCGGAGAGGAATTGAAGACTGCGGCTGAAATTGATGCCTCGGTTTCTGATTTTATGACCACTGCAAGACTCTATATGAGCGGACTGAATTTCAACTTTAATCCAAACCGCATGATTCTGAATAAAGTAACGGATTCATATCTGGTGGATATGGATGGAAACAAGATAGAGTTGGAGGATGACAAACTATACCGGGTAGTGGCAGACCTGTATAGCGGACAGATGCTCAGTGCGGTAACCGATGCTTCCCATGGAATTCTTTCCATTGTGCCAAAATACGAGGACGGAACGCCGATAGAAGATTTTGAAGATGTAATCATCACGGAAAACGGAAAGGAATTAAAAGCATGGGAGGCAATAGCCGGTTATATAGAATCTTTTGAAGATAGTGACGGGGATGGTATTGCCGACGTACCGGAAGAATATCGCAAGCCACAGGGAAGAAAAGTGGTAGAAGACAGTAAGGATATCGGAGATTTGGTAAAAAATCCGAATAAGTATACAGCGATTATAATTG
>USPJ01000242.1 GCA_900556645.1 uncultured Lachnospiraceae bacterium | reverse complement strand
TTCTCCTCTGATATTGCCTGACACTCCTGCCATAACATCATCCATTGTTTTGATGATAACATTTTCTTGCACTTTATATTATCTGTATGAACATCGGATTCTTCAACATACTGGTTAAAATATTGCTGTTCTGTAACTAATTGAGATAATTCCTGCCTTAAATAAGCAAGTTTTTCCTGTTTATCAAAAAATTCCTGATAATTTTCCAGAGACATAAACACGGTTAATGCCGGCGGATAATGATACTCTCCCGCCACTGTAAAAGTATATTTTTCTCCCGTATATTTCTCACTTAGTGTCAGCTTATCCCCTATCTTTATTCCGTACTTCTCCATATACCCATCGGAAACCAGTACCTCACCCTTTTTTTCAGGTAATTCCATCTTCTCTAAATATGCAGAATCCTGCATAATGCCGTAAACGGTAATCTCTTCTTCCTCACCATTTTCCAATTCCGTCACCGCATATTTTTCTGCATCCTCTATTTTCGTAGAAATCGGGGCCTTTAAAATGTATTGATATTTGGATATGGCACTATTCAAAACATCTGCTTTGTAATGTTGCAATAACGGAGACATCATCATCCCAAACATAAGCAGTAAGTTTGCAAACAGAATACCTACAAACATGGTCAGATATGCCGATTTGTTCTGCAGAATAATCCGCATACGGAATCTGTGAAAAAAGGAACCCTTCCGCAACCGAAGAACTTTTCTCTTTCCCTGCTTCTTTAAATCTCTTCTTAGAAATTGTAAAGGTGTGTATGCCAGTTTCCGATTCAACACCAGCAGATTAATAAAAAGCAGCAAAAGACAAGGTATAACCGTAGTTAAGATAAATGCTTCCCCATTCCATACTGTCCGATAGGAAGGTAGGGAATAACTACCATAATACATGGCTACAACAGTATATTTCATACAGGTATATCCCAATATGTTTCCCACTATGGCAGCTATCACTGATATCATCCCCGGAAGCACCATGTAATGTGCCAGCAGCTCTTTTTTTGTATATCCCATTGCCCGCAGCGTTCCGATGACCGCCGCTTCTTTCTCAATCGTATTGGAAATGGTCACAGCAAAAATAAAGGCCAGTACTACAATGACAATATACAAAAGCCACGTTACCATAATTTTATCTGAACCCATATCGCTTCCCGTAAATTGAATAGCCTGATTATCCGCCTGCTTTACAAAATCCTCCAGCACTGCATTTGTACCCAATATTTCCAATAAATCATCTGCTTTTTCTCCACTTTTTTTCTCACTTAGTGTTTCCTGATTTCTCCATGCATAGCAATAATGCATATTTTCATTTTCCAGTTCTTCAAATTTTTCATTTTTTACCATTGCCACCGTGAATTTTTTGGCATCAAACATCATATCCGTATTATTTTTAAATAGTGCACTATAATCGGAAAAAGCCACAAAACCGCTGACTTTATATGTTTCTCCCTGTACGGTTAACACATCGCCGATATTAATCTGATTGTTTTCCGCATAGAGACGGTCTATCACAATTTCATCTTTTTGAGAGGGCAGTTTTCCCTCCATAAGACTTACTTCATCACACCCCTGTCTCTCGCCATAGATGCGAATGGTATGCTCCGAAGACATTTCCTCTTCCAAATAAAAATTTTTATAGATATTTACATTTTCTTCTTCCAGTTTTGTAATTAAATCTTCGGACAGTTCCTGTGCCACCTCAAAGTGTCCATCCTCTATTTTATATTTTTCAAAGCTCTCCTCATATGCAATTTCCATACTTCCGTCTGCCACTAAAAAGCCGGACACAAAGCCTATGGTAGCCACCAGAAACAAAAAGATAATGAGGTATTTCCCCAACTCCTCTTTCAACTCTCTGGGAAGTCTTTTTATCAATGGATTTTTCATTCTTTTCACCTACCAATCCAACTCTGCTGCCGAAATCTTCTCCGCGTTTTTGTAATCCTTCCGTATCTGTCCGTCCCGCAGCTTCAGCACTCTATCTGCCATCTGTTTGATTGCATCATTATGGGTCACAATCAAAACTGTGTTTCTATACTTCTGATTTATAGTTTCAATAAGCTGTAAAATTTCTTTGGAAGTATTATAATCCAAAGCTCCCGTAGGCTCATCACAGAGCAGAATGTCCGGGTTCTTGACAATAGCACGACCAATGGCAGTCCGCTGCTGCTGTCCTCCGGAAAGTTCGTTGGGAATCTTATCTTTATGTTCCCATAATCCCAGCGTTTTCAATAACCCATCTACTTCCAAGGGTTCTTTGGAAAGATAGGCTCCCACCTCAATATTTTCTTTTACCGTCAGATTAGGAATCAGATTATAAAATTGAAAAACATAGCCCAGATGGTTTCTCCGATATTCTGATAAGGCTTTTTCATCCATTGTCTCCAATTCTTTTCCCTCAATCCTGATACTTCCTCCGTCTGCCTTCTCAATACCGCCGATAATATTTAGCAGCGTCGATTTACCGGAACCGGACGGACCCAGCATGACACAAATCTCTCCTTTTTCTATTTCTGCATTAATTCCCTTCAACACTTTCATGCGACTCTCTCCGCATCCATAATATTTTTCAATTCCCTGTATTTCTAAAAACATGGTTCCTCCTCTCTTCATAAAAAAGACGAACTGCATCGCAGTCCGCCTTTTTCTCAACATTTCTCTTCTAAACATTCGCATTGCCGGACAGTCACGGCACGGATGTTTTGCTTTTCCATGTATCCACATGCCCGCAATCCTTCTTTGATTACCTGATTCCAATTCTTTGCAGACAGATGATACACCGTATCATCATCCAGTTCCACCGTGCAGGCATCCTCCCGCTCACACTCTTTGTCACAGGCAATCTGGTACATACTGTTTCGATTGATTGCACCGATTTCTTCCAGAGTATTGACCATCCGGTATACGGTGGCTGTTCCGATATTGGAATCTCTCTTTAGTGCCTTATAATAAATTTCCTTACAGCAGGAGCACTCCCCTTCCAGAATGATATCAAGCAGGATCCTCCTCTGTCTGGTAATTCTTAAGCCCCGTTCTTTCAGCTTCTCTATAATAAGATCCTTCTGCATCTGTGTATGTCGGTAA
>USPJ01000241.1 GCA_900556645.1 uncultured Lachnospiraceae bacterium | reverse complement strand
TGGAACCAACCATACGGAACTCGAATTTGTTTCCTGTAAATGCAAATGGTGAAGTTCTGTTACGGTCTGTTGCATCCTTCATAAAGTCAGGTAAGGTTGCCACACCTGTCTTTAACATCTCACCCTCAATGCTGTGTGTTGCAGCACCGGTGCTGATTAACTGTTTTAATACATCCTCTAACTGTGCTCCTAAGAAGATAGAAATAATTGCAGGTGGTGCCTCGTTTGCTCCTAATCTGTGGTCATTTCCTACATCTGCTGCGGATGCTCTTAAGATATCTGCATGTGTATCTACTGCTTTTAAGATACAGGACAATACTAACAGGAACTGTACGTTATCGTGTGGTGTATCGCCCGGATCCAAAAGGTTAATTCCATCGTCGGTTGTGATAGACCAGTTGTTGTGCTTACCGGAACCATTAACGCCTGCAAACGGTTTCTCATGTAAGAGACAATGTAATCCGTGACGCTCTGCCACTTTTTTCAAAGTCTCCATTACCAACTGGTTATGGTCAACTGCAATGTTTGCCTCTGCATAGATTGGTGCCAGCTCATGCTGTGCCGGAGCAACCTCATTATGCTGTGTTTTTGCGGATACACCTAATTTCCAAAGCTCTTTGTTTACATCTTTCATGAAAGCTGCGATTCTTTCACGAATTGCTCCGAAATAGTGATCCTCCATCTCCTGTCCTTTTGCAGGTGGTGCTCCGAAAAGAGTACGTCCTGCGTAAATCAGGTCTTTTCTCTGTAAATATTTCTCTTCATCTACTAAGAAGTATTCCTGCTCCGGTCCAACGGAAGGTGTTACTTTCTTAGATGTTGTATTTCCAAATAATCTTAAGATACGGAGTGCCTGCTTATTAACTGCCTCCATCGAACGAAGCAATGGTGTCTTCTGGTCTAATGCCTCTCCTGTATAAGAACAAAATGCAGTTGGGATACAAAGGGTTGCTCCTGCGGCATCCTGACGTACGAATGCAGGTGAAGTACAATCCCATGCTGTATATCCTCTTGCCTCGAAGGTTGCTCTTAATCCACCGGATGGGAAGGAAGAAGCGTCCGGCTCACCTTTGATTAATTCCTTACCGGAAAAGCTCATAAGAATTTTTCCGTTCGACATCGGAGCTGTAATAAAGGAATCATGTTTCTCTGCTGTCACACCTGTCAGCGGCTGGAACCAGTGAGTGTAGTGTGTGGCACCTTTTTCGATTGCCCACTCTTTCATCTCATGTGCTACCACATCTGCTGTCTCTAAATCCAGCTCTTTTCCCTCTTCAATAACTTCTCTTAATTTCTTGTAGACTTTTTTCGGGAGACGTTCCTGCATAACTGCATCATTAAATACGTTCTCTCCAAAGATATCTGCTACGTTGAAATAATCTGTTGTCTTTTCTACGGTTCTTTCTTCCATGTTCATACATCCTTTCTTTACATTTTTTACAAATGCATCCCCTAAGTTACTTGTGCCTTTGTATTTGTCATATTTTAGAATTAAAAAAGGGCGTTCCACCTATTATGGAACACCCTTGTTCTAATCTCTGCTAATAAGATACTCCAAATTCTTTTAAATTGCAAGGGAGTTTTTGCTTTTTCGATGCTATTCTCCATTTTTTACAATTAATCAGAATTTTTCATTGAATTTTTGGCAAATGTCACAATAGCTCTTATGCTTTTCCTACAGAACCAAATAATTCCATCTTATCTCTTACCGTCTGTTTGATTGCCTCTGTACCCGGTTTCAGGACTTTACGTGGGTCAAAGCCTTTGCCCTCTAAATCCTTACCTGCTTCAATATATTTACGCACCTCTGCTGTAAATGCAATCTGGCACTCTGTATTAACGTTAATCTTAGATACACCTAAGTCAATGGCTTTCTTTATCATATCTCCCGGGATTCCGGTTCCACCGTGAAGTACCAATGGCATCTCACCGGTAAGCTGCTGAATTGCATCTAAAGTCTCAAAGCTGAGTCCTGCCCAGTTCTCCGGATATTTTCCATGGATATTTCCGATTCCTGCTGCTAACAGGTCAATTCCTGTCTCTGCAATTTCTCTGCACTCTTCCGGATCTGCGCACTCACCTGCTGCAAGTTTTCCGTCCTCTTCTCCTCCGATCGCTCCTACCTCTGCTTCTACGGTAATCCCTTTTGCATGAGCCATCTCTACGATCTCTTTTGTCTTTTTCAAATTCTCTTCAATGGAATCATGGGAGCCGTCATACATGATAGAAGGGAATCCGGCTTCGATGCATTTGATGCAGGCATCGTAACCGCCGTGGTCTAAGTGAATGGAAACCGGTACTGTGATATTCAGTTCCTCTAACATTCCTTTTACCATTCCTACTACAGTCTTATAGCCACCCATATATTTTCCGGCACCTTCAGAGACACCTAAGATAACCGGTGAATTCAGTTCCTGAGCGACTTCCAATACTGCTTTTGTCCATTCCAGATTATTAATGTTAATCTGTGCTACCGCATAATGACCTGCTTTTGCTTTCGCAAGCATTTCTTTCGTTGAAACTAACATATTTTGCCCTCCATATTTCCATTTCTTATACTTATAGTATACTTTCAATTTTTCTCAAATTCAAGCATTCCTATACATTATTTCTCTTTTACCATAATCTCCATAGCCTGATGATGATTTTGAATCAAGACCTCCCTGTGGTCGCCGCCAAATTCCCCATCCAACGTCCATGGAATTTCCTCCTCTGCATAAAATCGTACTTTGTCTGCCCGGAAGGAATCAATCAAATCCGTAGTATCCTTCAGATTGGTAAGGCTGGCAATAATCTCGTTCAGTTCAATAATATTCTTCGGCTTGCGAATGAGGGTAACCTCAAACAATCCGTCATCCAGCTTCACATTTTTTCCGGTCATTCCCTTAAAACCACCCACCGAAGTAGAATTGGTAATCATTCCCAAAAGGAAATCTCCCTCTGTTTCCTGTCCATCATATTCCACCCTCATATGGTAGGACTTAATGGTGTGAAGTCTCTTAGCTCCCTCTAATATATATGCCACATGCCCCAATACGTTTTTCAATTCCTGACTGGTGGCATAAGACACATCCGTAAAAATTCCAAAGGC
>USPJ01000240.1 GCA_900556645.1 uncultured Lachnospiraceae bacterium | reverse complement strand
TGTATTTTGAAAACAAATGCCGAAAAATCCTCTGAAAAGGGATCTATCTCGCCAATGTCCGCTTTTCTTGGCAACGGAGAATAGGTCATCTGTAAAAAATGTTTCAGAAAAGTTTCCACACCGAAATTTGTCAAGGCAGAACCGAAAAACACCGGCGAAAGCTCACCCTTAGACACCAGTTCCATGTCAAATTCCGCACTTGCTCCGTCCAAAAGCTCTATTTCCTCCAACAGCTGTTCCCGAAACTCTTCTCCGATTTCTTCCGCCAGTGCAGGATCATCTATGGCAATCTCCTTTTCCTCCCCTTCTTTGGTTCCCTTCAGGGTATCGGAATAGGTCATAACCTTTCTGGTATTCCGGTCATAGACCCCCTTGAAATTCTTACCGGAGCCGATAGGCCAGTTAATGGGACAGGTGGCAATCCCCAGTTCCTTTTCAATCTCGTCTAACAATTCAAAAGTATCATTGGCATCCCGATCCATTTTGTTAATGAAGGTAAAAATCGGGATATGCCGCATGACACACACCTTAAATAGCTTTCTGGTCTGTGCCTCCACACCCTTGGAGCCGTCGATAACCATGACTGCGGAATCCGCTGCCATCAAGGTACGGTAGGTATCCTCGGAGAAATCCTGATGTCCCGGGGTGTCTAAGATATTGATACAAAATCCGTCATAGTTAAACTGTAATACAGAGGAGGTAACGGAAATACCTCTCTCCTTTTCAATCTCCATCCAGTCGGAAACCGCATGACGGGCGGTAGCCTTTCCCTTTACGGAACCTGCCAGATTAATGGCTCCTCCATAAAGCAAAAACTTCTCGGTCAGGGTTGTTTTTCCTGCATCCGGATGGGAAATAATCGCAAATGTTCTTCTTTTTTCTATTTCACTTCTTAAATCAGCCAACGTTCTTCCTCCCATATTCTTCACAAGTGTTCATTCTATCTTAGCCTGTCTTACTTGTCAAGAATCTGTCAGATGGGAAACATCGCACTGCCCTCACAGGCAGGAGTTAAGGCGAAATAGGTCAGTATGGTAGCTCCGATATCCGCAAAGGTCTCTCTGGTACCGAAATTCTGTCCCGGTGTCACCGGTTTTCCGTAGATAATCAACGGCGTGTATTCTCTGGAATGGTCGGTAGACGGTGTGCTTGGATCACAGCCGTGGTCTGCGGTAATCATCAGTACATCTTCTTCTCTCATTTTTGCCAGAATCTCCGGCAGTCTTTCATCAAAATAGCTGAGTGCTTTGGCATATCCGTCTACATCGTTCCGATGTCCGTAAAGCATATCATAGTCCACCAGATTGATAAAACAGATACCCTCAAAATCCTTATCCAGATATTCCAGTGTTTTGTTGATTCCGTCCTCATTATTTACGGTACGCACAAACTCACTGATTCCTTTTCCTGCAAAAATATCGTTGATTTTTCCCACGGCAATGGTGTCAAATCCTTCCTTTTGAAGCTGATCTAACATGGTGGTTTTTGGCGGCTGCAAAGAAAAATCATGGCGGTTTGAGGTTCTGGTATAATTTCCCGAAGTTCCCACAAAGGGTCTGGCAATGACACGCCCTACCCCGTGTTCTCCCACCAGCATGTCTCTGGCAATCTGACAATACTCATACAGTTGTTCCACCGGAACCACCTCTTCATGTGCCGCAATCTGAAATACGGAATCCGCAGAAGTATATACAATCAAATCTCCGGTCTTACAATGCTGGTCTCCATAGTCCTGAATAACTACCGTGCCGGAATAAGGTTTGTTACACAGCACTCCCCGTCCGGTTCTTCTGGAAAATTCCTCTATAATTTCCTTCGGAAATCCATTGGGATAGGTCGGCAGAGGCGACTGTGAAATCACCCCTGCAATCTCCCAATGTCCGATGGTGGTATCCTTTCCCTTTGAACTTTCCGCCATACGGGCATAGGACGCAAGGGGATGTTTCTCTTTTTCCCCAACCTGAACACCGTCAATATTAAAATATCCCATTTTTTTCATATTAGGCATGGAAAAATACGGGCTTTTGGATGCTGCTAAAATCGTATTGCTGCCTGCATCCCCATATTCTGCCGCATCCGGCATCTCTCCGATTCCCACGCTGTCAAGTACAATCAAAAATACTCTTTTCATTTATCTATCCCTCATTCATTTACTGTTGCAATTTTATGTAAAAATTATACTTCTTTTCAGAAAGAGGGTCAAGTAACTCCTAATTCTCTGCGGTTGTATCCTGACTGGAGGATTCAATCGGTGTAATAATGATATTTTCTGCAGAAACTCCGGTTTTTCTCTTTACAATATCTTCTACCTGAGCACGTTTTGCATCGCTGGCATCTGCTCCCATATCCAATACTACATCTGCAGAATTATCTGTGATACTTACTACTACATTGGTAAATCCCTTGGCTTCCAGCAGCATTTCCGCTGCCTCTTCCTTTTCAGAAATATCCGTCATCTTTACCATCTGCTCAATGGCTGCCTGTTTGCTGGCTTCCTCCAGCTCCTTGTTATTGATGATTTCCATCAGGGATTCTTTGTTCTTGGAACGCACCTGCTCTCTGGAAAGCTTGGCTTCTGCCGCAAAATTCACATTTCCTGCTCCGGTACTGGTCAGCACCGCCTCTCCGGGATTTGCGGTTTCCGCTTCCTCAGAGGTCATTCCCTCTGCGTCTGCCACTGCATCCTCCGATTCCTCCTCATCGGTGAAGATTTCCCCTTCTAAGCTATCTTCATCGGAAATTTCAAATTCCTCTTTGGCTTCTTTTGTACTTGCCTCCTTGGTTCCCATTCCCAGTCCGTTGTTGCTGTAGCTTAAATATCCTGCCGCAGCAATCATTAGTGCCAATCCAGTAATAATCAACTGATTTTTCTTAAATATTTTTTTCATGGACGCCTCCTAATTTGGTTTCATTTTTACTATTTCTATTTTATGAGCCTCTATGGGAAATAATGCTAACACGATATCCTGTATTTTTTTCTTCACACCTGCATCCTCTGCCCCTTGGGCAACCACCACCACACCTTGTACATTGCACTGGTTGGAGTTCTCCTCAAAAGTTCCTTTCTCCTCTGTCTCTGTAATCATAACCCGCACTTCTCCCAC
>USPJ01000239.1 GCA_900556645.1 uncultured Lachnospiraceae bacterium | reverse complement strand
AAGCAGAAAAACAGGAGATGGGGAAAATATTGGACTGCAATGGGAAAACAATCCGGTTCGGACTGGAATTGACGAAAGAAGAGACAAAACAGTTGGTTGCCTGTGAGTATCAAACGTTGAGAGAGTGTGGAAGAGTACAGTTTACGGAGAGTATTCTGCCAAAGCTGATAGAGACCTTTTGTGATTCCGCATACATACAGCAGGAGGAGTATTTGGAAACTTTGGAGGAATTGCAGGAAATTTTCTTCTTCTATAAAAACGAGTCTGGGGATAAACTTTCTGATGATGAGCTGCTGGAGTGTATGAAGCAGCAGTATGAAAAAGTCTGTCACGGAGATTTGGAATATCTGAAAACCACTTGTTTAGCAGAGATTGTACGGACTTTGTAATCCAGTATGGAAAAAGGGGGATATTTGTGTTAGACTTAGAAATAGATTTTTGGGGTATCACAGAGGGAAAATAATGTCAAGGGACGCTTATTTTGTATATCAGAAAAAAGAACAGGGAATTTGTATTCTGCGGTGCTACGCAAAGGAGAGCAGGATTGTCATACCCCGAGAGCTTGACGGGGAAGAGGTTACGGAGATTGCTTCTTATGCCTTTGCACAGGAAATGGATGAGGAACCGGAGAATCCGGGAGAATTGCCGTGTATCTGTGGGGAATTGGTGGAGGAAGTCCTGCTACCGGATACCATCCGAAGGATAGGAAGATATGTGTTTTATAATTGCCGGAATCTGAAAAGCCTTTCTTTTTATACGGATATTGCATATATGGGAGCCGGAGCATTTACCGGATGCAAAGGATTATGTAAACTTATTGCCTGTGAAGCACAGGGAGAAAAATCTTGTCTGCGAGAAATTCTGGTGGATTTGAACCAAACGGTGGTTGTGGAGTTCAAGGGAAGAGAGCGGTATCAGGTGTTGTATCCTGCATTTTTTGAGGAAGCGGTGGAAAATACGCCGGCACGGATTATTGAAACCCATACCCACGGAGTGGGGATTCAATATCGGAATGCATTCCAAAATACGCAGATTGACTGGAAAGAATATGACAGACTTTTTGATATAGGAAAGTATAATATGGAACAGAAAGAGGCGGTTTGTCTCGCTGCCTATCGGCTGATGGGAAATAAGAAGCCGGAGGAAAAGGCGGCGGAGGGATACCGCAGCTATCTGGAAGAACATTTAAAGGCGGCGGCAGAAATTTTTCTTATGCAGGAGGAACGGCAGCTCTTGGTTTGGCTGGCGGAGGAATTTGTTACCGATGTCGGGCAGATGGACATGCTGGTGGAGGCAGTACAGGAAAATGCGGAGCTGCTCAGTTTATTTATGGATATTTCCCATAATAGGTTCACACAGAAAACGAAAGGATTTTCCTTATAATGTTTGAAGAGGAATTGTTGGAAAAAGCGGCGGTCTGTGAAGAAATTTTGCAGGATGCCAGAGCGGAATTATATATGAATATGCGTTTTTTGGATGTGGCGTTGTATTCCTTAAAGCTGCAGCCCACGGCAGAACTTTCCGGCTGTGGAACGGATGGGGTATCTTTTTTTTATCAGATACCCTATTTGATTGAGCAGTACAAAATCGGCAATGTGGCAGTAAACCGCATGTATCTGCACAGTATGTTTCACTGTCTTTTTGGGCATGTGTGGGAACAGGGCTGGGTGGAAAAACCCCAGATACCGGAAGGGATGAATGATTGGACGGCACAGGCATGGGAGGAAAGCCAGAGGCAGCAGTCAAGGCAGTTATGGGATTTAGCCTGCGACATTGCCATGGAATCGGTAATTGATTCTCTGATGCTCCGCTGTGTGCGTCAGCCGTCCAAACCCTATCGGAAAGCGGTCTATGACGGATTTAGGGAAAAGCTTCCGGTTTTGACGGCACAGGGAATATATCGGGTGTTGAAACAGGCGGATTTGGATATTCGTATCATTGCACGGATGATTCAGGAGTTTCGGGTAGATGACCACAGCAGATGGGAAAAATCAGACCAGCAGAACTCACCGCCACAGGGTAAAAATCAGCGGGATAAATGGAAAGATATTCGGGAAAAGACAGAGACGGATATGCAGACCTTTTCTAAAGAGGCGGCAGACGGCAGCAAAGGTCTTTTGGAACAGCTTTCGGTGGAAAACAGAGAGCGTTACGATTATCGGAGTTTTCTCAAAAAGTTTTGTGTGCTGAAGGAAGAAATGCAGGTGGACATGGACAGCTTTGACTATATTTTCTACAATTACGGGATGGAGCTGTACGGAAATATGCCGCTGATAGAGCCCCAGGAGACAAAAGAGGTTCATCGGATTGAGGACTTTGTGATAGCCATAGACACTTCTATGTCCTGTAAAAAAGAACTGGTACAGAAATTTTTGGAGGAAACCTATTCCATTTTAAGCCAGTCGGAATCCTTTTATCGGAGATTTCGGATTCATATTATACAATGCGATGAGAAGGTGCAGAGTGATGATGTGATTACCGACGCCAAGGAATTGGAGCAGTATATGAAAAACTTCCAACTGCGGGGGATGGGCGGAACCGACTTCCGTCCAGTATTTTCTTATGTAAACCGATTACAGAAGGAAAAGAAATTCCATCGGCTGCGGGGATTGATTTATTTTACGGACGGATATGGAACTTTCCCTCTGAAAAAACCGCTATATGATACGGCATTTATTTTTTTGAAAGAGGATTATCTGGACGTGGATGTTCCCCCTTGGGCAATAAAATTGATACTGGATGAATCACAACTGGGACAGGCAGTAGAGTAATAGGAGCAGATTATGAATATCAAGAGAGCAAAACAGGAAATTAAAGATACCTTACAGGCATATCTGTTGAAGGATGAATGGGGAAATTATGAGATTCCTGCCATCCGCCAGAGACCGATTCTTCTTCTGGGGTCTCCGGGAATCGGAAAAACACAGATTATGGAGCAGATTGCAAAGGAGTGCGGCATCGGTCTGGTGGCATACACCATTACCCATCATACCAGACAGAGTGCCATTGGACTTCCTTTTATCTCCAAGCATGAATTTGACGGACAAGAATATGCGGTTACCGAATATACCATGAGTGAGATTGTGGCGGCGATTTATGAAAAAATGGAA
>USPJ01000238.1 GCA_900556645.1 uncultured Lachnospiraceae bacterium | reverse complement strand
AAAGAACAAGAAAAGTTCACGATATGCATATTGATTTTAGGGGGAAAGCAACATATAATAAAGACGATACTGTGAAAGACAGTATATATATGGAGGAAAGTATGGATAATAACAATCAGATGAATGGAAATAACGGCAATAATAACAACAATAATGGGGGAGATAACAAGAATAATAAAAATGGTTCTATGTTTCTGGCATTTTTAGTAATTTCTTTGTTGGCACTCTTCTTCATGAGTTATGTAAACCGACAGGTGGAAGGTATGAGTTCGGAGGAAATCAGCTATTCCAAATTTTTAGAGTTGGTGGGAGAGGACAAGGTCAAGAGCGTAGAGATTAGCTCGACTCAGATTGAGATTACCATGAAGGACAGTGAGAAAGAAACAGAAGAGGAGAACCAGAGTAAGAGTGAAAATAACACCACATCTTTGATGCCTCAGACGGGAAAGAGCAAAATTACCTATTATACCGGAATTGTGGATGACCCGGATTTGCTTCCACTTTTAAAAGAACATGATGTAGTTGTGAAAGGTACTATACCGGACAACACATCCGTATGGATTTATAATATTTTAAGTTTTGTGATTCCGCTGGTGCTGGTATGGGTTTTGTTTGCCTTTATCGCAAAACGTATGGGCGGCGGAGGCGTTATGGGTGTCGGCAAGAGCAATGCCAAAGTCTATGTGGAAAAGAAAACAGGTGTAACCTTTAAGGATGTGGCAGGAGAGGACGAAGCCAAGGAATCTCTGCAAGAGGTAGTGGATTTTCTTCATAATCCGCAGAAATATACAGAGATAGGAGCAAAGCTGCCAAAGGGAGCACTTTTGGTAGGACCTCCGGGAACCGGTAAAACACTATTGGCAAAGGCAGTGGCAGGTGAGGCAAACGTACCGTTTTTCTCATTGGCAGGTTCCAGTTTTGTGGAAATGTTCGTAGGTGTAGGTGCTTCCCGAGTAAGGGATTTGTTCAAAGAAGCACAGAAACAGGCACCGTGTATTATTTTTATAGATGAGATTGATGCCATCGGTAAAAGCAGGGACAACCGATATGGTGGCAATGATGAGCGTGAGCAGACATTGAATCAGCTACTGGCAGAGATGGATGGATTTGATGCTTCCAAGGGTCTGTTAATTCTGGCGGCAACCAACCGGCCGGAGGTTTTGGATAAAGCCCTGTTGAGACCGGGACGTTTTGACCGGAGAATCATTGTGGACAAACCGGATTTAAAGGGAAGAGAGGCAATTTTACAGGTGCATGCCAAGGACGTTATGATGGATGAGACCGTAGACTTGAGAGCCATTGCCCTTGCCACATCGGGAGCCGTAGGTTCTGATTTGGCGAATATGATTAATGAGGCTGCCATCAATGCCGTTAAACATGGCAGAAAATATGTAAGCCAGGCGGATTTATTTGAGTCCGTAGAGGTAGTCATTGCAGGAAAAGAAAAGAAAGACCGTATCATGGGTCCGAAAGAAAAGAAAATTGTTGCTTATCATGAAGTGGGACACGCTTTGGTGACTGCACTTCAGAAGCATACAGAGCCGGTACAAAAAATTACCATCGTACCGAGAACGCATGGCTCTTTGGGATATGTAATGCAGACTCCGGAGGAGGAGAAGTTCTTAAAATCCAAGGAAGAGCTGGAGGCAGATTTGGTTACCTTTATGGCAGGACGTGCTACAGAGGAAATCGTGTTCCACTCTGTGACAACCGGAGCATCCAACGATATTCAGCAGGCGACCAGAATTGCCCGTGCTATGGTAACACAATACGGTATGTCGGAGAAGTTTGGACTGATTGGACTGGCAGAGGTAGAGAATCAGTATCTGGACGGAGAAGCCCGTCTTAACTGTGGTGAAAAAACAGCGGCACAGATTGACGAAGAAGTTATGAGGATTCTCAAGGAAAGCTACGAAAAAGCAAAAGAATTGTTGTTGGAGAATCGTGAGATTCTGGATAAGATAGCTGACTATCTGTATGAAAATGAGAATATTACCGGAGCCGAATTTATGAAGATTTACCGTGAATTAAAAGGAATACCGGAACCGGAGGAAGAGAAAGAAGAAAATACCGTAGATGCATATGTTTGATTTTGAAGAAGAATTGAAAAAGCTGCCGGAAAAGCCGGGAGTTTATATCATGCATGATGCCAGTGATGCCATTATCTATGTGGGAAAGGCGGTAAAGCTGCGAAACCGTGTGAGGCAGTATTTCCGCCCCAGCCACAATGAAGGAATCAAAAAGGATCAGATGGTAAAGCAGATTGCCAGATTTGAATATATCATTACGGATTCAGAGCTGGAGGCTTTGATTCTGGAGTGCAATCTGATTAAAGAACATCGTCCCAAGTACAACACCATGCTTCGGGATGATAAGACATACCCATACATTAAAGTGACGCTGGGAGAGGAATTTCCCAGGGTCCTTTTTTGCCGTCAGATAAAAAAGGATAAATCCAAATATTTTGGACCTTATACCAGTGCCACGGCAGTAAAGGATACCATTGATTTGCTTCACAAACTTTACCAAATTAGGACCTGTAACCGAAAACTTCCAAAGGATATAGGAAAAGAACGTCCTTGTCTGAACTATCATATTCATCAATGTCAGGCACCTTGTCAGGGCTACATAACGAAAGAAGAATATGCACAGAATATAGAACACGTATTGGAGTTTTTAAACGGAAATTATCAGGGTATCTTAAAAGAACTGGAAGAAAAGATGCAGAAAGCCTCCCAAGAGATGGAGTTCGAGAAAGCCATAGAGTACCGGGAACTTTTGAACAGTGTGCGGGCAGTTGCTCAGAAACAGAAAATTACCAATACAGACGGTGAGGATAAGGATATTATTGCCATGGCAAAGGATGACCGGGATGCGGTGGTACAGGTATTCTTTATCCGAGGCGGTAAACTCATCGGAAGGGACCATTTCTATCTGAGGATTGGAAACGAAGAGACGGAGAGTGCCATACTGACCACCTTTTTGAAACAGTTTTATGCAGGAACTCCATATATTCCCAAAGAGCTAATGCTGCAAAGCCAGGTGGAGGAACCGGAGGTCATTGCGGAGTGGCTTTCCAAAAGAAAGGGGCAAAAAGTGTATATCCGTATTC
>USPJ01000237.1 GCA_900556645.1 uncultured Lachnospiraceae bacterium | reverse complement strand
TATAAGAACTTTTATAATTCATTTTTAACAATGCCAGATAAGGGGTTTCCGAGGCAATGAAGCTGCACACCAGAAAATCCGCCGGAGGAATGTCGATATTTTGATTCATAATAGTAAAGAGGTGCTGTGCAATCCCCTGACTTACCGAAATAAAGTTCTCTTTGGTTAGGGTGGTGAGCTGTTCGTAGACAGGGGATTCCTCCTGATGGAAATGACAGGTTTTTACATCATCTCCGGACAGAAGGCGGTAGATGTGTTCCCGTACAAAATCACCGAAATCCGAGCCGCTTTCCAGCTCCGTATCGGAGAGAACCGGCATTCCCACTGTGGAATCCAAAATATGTATAATCATTTGTTTTAAGTAAATGCTTTCTTTTTCTATCATAGTGAAGACTCCTGTTATTGAAAAATAATCTGCATTTAATATAGCATAAAGAAAAGAATAAAACCATAAGTTTTTCGGCTTTGTGGTTTTGGAAAAATGGGAAGTGGTGTATAATGGAACCGAAGATTTTGGAGAAAGTGGAAGAAATATGAAGAAATTATTGGTTTATTTGAAGGATTATAAAAAAGAAAGTATTTTAGGACCTCTGTTTAAGCTGTTGGAGGCTTCCTTTGAGCTGTTGGTGCCGCTGGTTATGGCAGCAATCATAGATGTGGGAATCGCCGATGGAGACAGAGGATATGTAATGAAAATGTGCGGAGTGCTGGTGCTACTGGCATTGATCGGTTTGGTGTGTTCCCTTACCGCCCAATTTTTTGCGGCAAAGGCAGCGGTGGGATTTGCGGCGAAGCTGCGTCATGCTCTGTTTTCCCATATTCAGGGATTTTCCTTTAGTGAGTTAGACGAGGTGGGAAGTGCCACCTTGATTACAAGAATGACCAGTGATGTGAATCAGGTGCAGTCCGGGGTAAATCTGGTGCTGCGTCTTTTTCTGCGTTCCCCATTTATCGTGTTTGGAGCCATGATTATGGCATTTACCATTGATGTAAAGGCGGCTATGATTTTCGTAGTAACCATTCCGGCGTTGGCGGTGGTGGTATTTGGAATTATGCTGATTAGTATTCCTCTGTTTAAGAAGGTGCAGGCGGGGCTGGATGAAGTACTCAGGATTACCAGAGAGAACCTGACAGGAGTTCGGGTGATTCGTGCCTTTCACAAGGAGGAGGAAGAGGAAGAACATTTTCGGGAGAAAAATACCTTTCTTACCGGATTGCAGTTACATGTGGGAAAAATCTCAGCCCTAATGAACCCTCTTACCTATGTGCTGATTAATCTTGGTCTTGTGGCATTAATCTGGACGGGAGGTCTGCGGGTTCATACAGGAGCCATTACCCAGGGTGAGGTTGTGGCTCTGGTAAACTATATGTCCCAGATTCTGGTGGAACTGGTAAAGCTGGCAAATCTGATTATCACGGTAACCAAGGCGGTGGCCTGTGGAAACCGTATAGAAAGCGTGTTGGAGATGAACAGTACCATGGAGGATGGAACCGAAGAAAGGGGAAAAGATGCTGCCGAATATCTGGTGGATTTTGAAAATGTTTCCATGCGGTATCAGGGAGGCGGAGCGGAAGCGGTTTCCGGCATTACCTTGCGGGTAAAACCGGGGGAAACCATAGGAATTATCGGAGGAACGGGAGCCGGAAAGTCCACAGTAGTAAATCTGATTCCAAGATTTTATGATATTTCCGGGGGAAGCCTGCGGGTGAACGGAAGAGATGTACGGGAATACGAACTGAAAAGCCTTCGTGATATGATTGGAATCGTGCCGCAAAAGGCGGTGCTTTTTTCCGGTACCATCCGGGAAAATATGCAGTGGGGAAAATCAGAGGCAACAGACGAGGAAATCTATGAGGCATTGGAGATTGCCCAGGCAAAAGACTTTGTGGAAGAAAAGGATGGAAAACTGGATGCAAGGATTGACCAAGGGGGAAAGAATCTTTCCGGCGGTCAGAGACAGAGACTGACCATTGCCAGAGCCTTAATAAAGAAACCGAAGATACTGATACTGGATGACAGTGCTTCTGCTTTGGATTATGCCACCGACGCAAATCTTCGCAGGGCAATCCGAAATATGAAGGACAGTCCTACGGTCTTTCTGGTATCCCAGCGAGCAGCATCCATTCTCCATGCAGACCAGATACTGGTGCTGGATGACGGAGAAGCTGTGGGGATTGGAGCCCATGAGGAGCTGCTGCAAAAATGTGAGGTATATCAGGAAATCTATTATTCCCAGTTTAGCAAGGAGAGTGCAACATGAAGAAGCCGGAAATAAAAAAAGTCTTGCAATATCTGAAAAAATATTGGTTTTATATGATTCTGTCTTTGATTCTGGCATTTGTCAGCGTGGTTCTGACCCTGTATATACCGGTGCTTACCGGAGATGCCATTGACTATATCATCGGAAAAGGTCAGGTGGATTTTGACACGATTATGCAGATTTTAAAAAAGATGGTGGTGGTTATTGCCATTACAGCAGTGGCACAATGGCTGATGAATGTCTGCAATAATAAGGTGACTTACCGTGTGGTACAGGATATTCGGACGGAAGCCTTTGCAAAGCTGGAACGTCTGCCTTTGAAATATCTGGATGCCCATTCCTACGGCGAGATTGTCAGCCGGGTTATTGCGGATGTAGATCAGTTCGCAGACGGACTGTTGATGGGATTCACCCAGTTTTTTACCGGAGTCATTACCATATTCGGAACGCTGGTGTTTATGCTGAGTGTCAATGTAAAGATTGCTCTGGTGGTAATTTTTCTGACACCGTTATCCTTTGTGGTGGCAGGATTTATCGCAAAGCGAACCTTTTCTATGTTTAAGCTTCAGTCAGAGACACGGGGAGAGCAGACGGCTTATATCGAGGAAATGATTGGAAATCAGAAGATCGTACAGGCCTTCGGATACGAAGATAAATCATCTGGACGTTTTGCCCTGATCAATGAAGAATTAAAAGAATGCAGTCAGAAAGCGGTCTTTTACAGTAGCCTGACCAACCCGTCCACACGTTTTGTCAATAATGTCATTTATGCAGGTGTTGCCCTGGCCGGTGCTTTCATGATTCCTGGCGGTTCCCTAACTGTTGGTGGTCTGTCCGTACTTCTTGCTTATGCAAATCAGTACATGAAA
>USPJ01000236.1 GCA_900556645.1 uncultured Lachnospiraceae bacterium | reverse complement strand
CTGCCTTTCCTTTCATGGCTTTCATCGTCTGTCCTACCAGATATCCGATTGCCTTTTCCTTGCCGTTATGATAATCCGTAACCGATTGCGGATTGTCTGCGATGATCTGCTCAATCGTTGTTCTTAAAGTGCCTTCATCATTTACCGTCTTTAATCCTTTTTCTTCCACATATTTTTCCGGGTCGATATCTTTTTCGAAAATCTCCTCAAAAACTTCCTTTGCCACGGTACTGTTGATGGTTCCCCCATCTGTCAGTTCAATCAATGCTGCCAGATTCTTCGGTGAAAAACGGATATCCTCCGGTTCCATGGCTTTTTCTTTCAACAACCGCATGGTTTCCACCATCAGCCAGTTGGAAACTTTTTTTGGTTTCTTGCAGATAGCTGTTGTCTCCTCAAAAATATCTGCCATGTGTTTAGAACCGGTAATAATCTGTGCATCATAGTCCGGCAAATCATATTCTTTTTTATATCGCTCCAGTTTTTCCGTCCGAAATTCCGGTTCCTTGGCTTTTATCTCTTCCAGCCATTCATCACTGATGACCACCGGTACCAAATCCGGTTCCGGGAAATAACGGTAATCCTGGGCATCCTCCTTGCTACGCATAGCATAGGAATATTCCTTGTTATCATCCCAGCGTCTGGTCTCCTGAATAACCTTTTTTCCTTCCTCCAACAATTCAATCTGACGTGCCCGCTCTCCCTCAATGGCTCTTGCGATGGCTTTAAAGGAGTTCAGGTTTTTCATCTCTGTACGGGTTCCAAATTCCGTTGCTCCCACCTCACGGACAGACAGGTTTACATCCGCACGCATGGAACCCTCATTTAGCTTGCAGTCGGAGGCTCCCAAATACTGGATAATCAGACGCAGCTTTTCCAGATATGCAATGACCTCTTCGGCGGAACGCATATCCGGCTCTGATACAATTTCAATCAGAGGAACGCCGGAACGGTTGTAATCTACGATGGAACAGTCCTCCCACTCGTCATGTACTAATTTTCCCGCATCCTCCTCCATATGAATCTCATGGATTCCAATGGTTTTCTTTCCTCCTGCTGTCTCAATCTCCACGCCTCCGTCACGGCAGATTGGTAAATACAACTGGGAAATCTGATAGTTCTGCGGATTATCCGGGTAAAAATAATTCTTTCTGTCAAATTTACAATACTGTGTGATTTTGCAGTTGGTTGCCAAGCCCACGGCAACGGCATATTCCACCACCTGTTTATTTAACACCGGAAGGGAACCCGGCATTCCGGTACAAACCGGACAGGTATGGGTGTTTGGTGCTCCTCCGAACTCTGTGGAACAGGAGCAGAAAATTTTAGTTTTTGTGGCAAGCTCTACATGAACCTCCAAACCGATGACGGTTTCATATTGTTTACTCATCTTCTCTCCTCCTCTACTGTTCTGCCTGTGGACTTCTCTTGTAAGTCCGGCTCTGTTCATAGGTATAAGCAGTCTGTATCAGTTTCTTTTCTTCAAAGCAATCTGCTATCAGCTGCAATCCGATTGGAAGTCCCTCTTTGTCAAATCCGCAAGGAAGGGAGATGCCCGGCAAGCCTGCCAGATTTACGGAAATCGTATAGATATCTCCCAGATACATTTTCAGCGGGTCCTCCAGAGAAGAACCTAACTTCGGTGCCGTTGTAGGTGCCACCGGACCTAAAATCACATCATATTTTTCAAAGGCTTTATCAAATGCCTGTTTAATTAATGCCTTTGTACGAAGCGCTTTTAAGTAATATGCATCATAATAACCTGAACTTAACACGAAAGAACCAAGCATAATTCTTCTCTTTACCTCAGGTCCAAAGCCTTCGGAACGAGTCTTTTTATACATATTATGAAGTCCTTCGTAACTTTCTGTACGATATCCATATTTCACACCATCAAAACGTGCAAGATTAGAACTTGCCTCTGCAGAAGCAATAACGTAATAGGCAGGAATTGCATATTCAACAAGGCTTAAATCAAACTCTTCTACAATGGCACCTTTTTCTTCTAACTTCTTTGCGGCTAAAAGAACAGCTGCCTTTACTTCCTCATCCAGTCCTTCTCCCATATAATCTTTTGGGATTCCAATGCGCATTCCTTTTACATCCTCTGTTAAAGCAGATGTAAAATCATAATCTTCTCTCTTGACAGAAGTAGAATCTTTCGGGTCATAGGATGCGATTGTTTCAAGAATAGTTGCACAGTCCGTTACATCCTTCGCCATCGGTCCGATCTGATCAAGAGAAGAACCGTATGCAATGAGTCCATAACGGGAAACGGTACCATACGTAGGCTTCATTCCGACAATGCCACAATAAGAAGCCGGCTGACGAATCGATCCACCCGTATCTGAACCTAACGCGTAACTACACTCTCCTGCTGCAACTGCCGCTGCCGAACCACCTGAAGAACCACCTGGTACATGCTCTGCATTCCATGGGTTCTTTGTCACTCCATAATGAGAAGTTTCTGTTGTACTGCCCATCGCGAACTCATCCATATTGGTTTTACCAATAATAAGCGCGCCTGCCTTCTCAAGATTCAGAACTGCCTCGGCAGTATAAGTTGGCTCAAAGTTCTCGAGAATCTTAGAACTACAGGTTGTGCGAGTTCCTTTTGTACACATATTATCCTTCACTGCAACCGGAACACCAGCAAGCGGTCCTGTAAGAATTCCATCATCAATCTTCTTCTGAAGTTCCTCTGCCTTTGCCTGCACTGCTGCTCTTTCCTGTACCGTTACATAACAGTTAAATTTATCTTCTAAAGCGTCAATCGCATCCATAGCCGCATTTGCAGCTTCTAAAACAGATACTTCACCCGCTTTGATTTTCTTACCCAGCTCAACGGCTGTATAATCCATCAAACCCATGTCTTTCCTCCTAATCAAAAGTCTTAGGAACTACAAAAGCTCCTTCTTTTGCTTCCGGCGCATTCGCCAGAATCTCTTCTCTATCATCTCCATTGGTCACTACGTCTTCTCTGAATACGTTATTTACAGGAAATACGTGACTCATTGGCTCTACTCCACTGGTATCAAGTTCATTCAATGTATCAATATAGTCAAGCATATTTGCCATATCTTTCTTTGCCTGTTCCTTTTCTTCCTCAGAAAGTTCCAACTTGGCCAGGA
>USPJ01000235.1 GCA_900556645.1 uncultured Lachnospiraceae bacterium | reverse complement strand
CAATGGGATTTATTGCAGTATCTATCGGTGATGGAATGAACGAAATCTTCCGTGAACTTGGAGCAGATTATATCATTGAGGGTGGACAGACTATGAACCCAAGTACAGATGATATGTTAAAAGCCATTGATCAGGTCAATGCAGAGACAATTTTTATTCTTCCAAATAACAAGAATATTATTCTCGCAGCAAATCAGGCAAAAGCCATGACTGAGGACAAAAATATCATCGTTGTTCCGACCAAAACCGTTCCGCAGGGCATCACAGCCATGATCAGCTATGTGCCGGAGAAATCTGCAGAAGAGAACGAGGAGGCCATGACAGAGGGCATCCAGATGGTGAAAACCGGTCAGGTAACGTACGCGGTACGTGATACCCACATCGATGAGAAAGAGATCCATCAGGGTGACATCATGGGACTTGGCGATCACGGACTTCTCGCTGTCGGACAGGATATTCTTACCGTTGCAGAAGAAACCATCCGCGCCATGGTCGATGAGGACAGCGAGCTGATCAGCATCTACTACGGTGAAGATATGAGTGAGGAAGATGCCGAAAGCCTTGGCGAAAAAATCGAGCAGGCATATCCGGACTGCGATGTGGAAGTAAACTATGGCGGACAGCCGATTTACTACTGTGTCGTTTCGGTTGAATAAGAGTAAGGAAAGAAAAATATGAATACGGAACCCCTGACAACACTGAAGGGGATCGGTGAAAAAACGGAGAAGCTGTTTGCAAAAGTAGGAATCTACAATTTGCAGCAGCTTCTGCATTATTATCCAAGAGATTATGACTGCTATGCAGAGCCGGTTCCCCTTCGCGAATGCAGACAAGAGGAAAAGAATGCGGTATACGGAAGAATTGTCCACAGTCCGTCGGTAAAAGGAAACCAGAGAAAGAGCGTCGTCGTCCTGGAACTCTACGAGGAGCCGGTGCGGCTGCAGCTTACCTGGTTTAATATGCCGTTTTTAAGAAGCCAGTTAAGAAACGGATACAGATATATATTCAGAGGCAAGGTTGCTATAAAAGGCAGCCTTGTTTTTATGGAACAGCCTTCTATCTACACAGTGGATGAATATTACATAAGACAAAGTTCAATGCAGCCTGTATACCCGCTGACTGCGGGGCTTACCAATAATATGGTTATAAAAGCTGTGAAACAGTGTTTTGAAAGCGGTGGATATGAAGAATTCCTTCCTGAGTGGATACTTACAAAAAATGATCTTATAGATGAGAAAAAAGCACACTACGCAATACATTTCCCAAAGGACAGAAACGAACTTGCCAAAGCAAGAAAGAGAATTATTTTTGATGAATTCTTTTTGTTTACCACCAATATAAGATGTGCAAAAAGTGCCAGGCTGAATGAGGACAACCTTTACAGGATAACCGAGAGCGGGGAAGCCTTACATGTTCTTAAAAACCTGCCGTACAGTCTTACAGGTGCCCAGAAAAAAGTATACAGCGAGATTTTAAATGATATGGGCAGTGATAAGACCATGAACAGACTTATACAGGGAGATGTCGGTTCAGGTAAGACAATACTTGCTTTTTTGGCAATGATAAATACTGCCGCCGCAGGGTGGCAGAGCATTCTTATGGCACCTACGGAAGTTCTTGCAAGACAGCACTACGAAGCATTGACAGAACTTATTGATAAGAACAGGCTGGATTTTACCTGTGTGCTTCTTACCGGAGCACTTACTGAGGCAAAAAAAAGAGATGCAAAAGAAAAAATTACATCGGGAGAGGCTGATTTTATTATAGGAACCCATGCATTAATAACCGATGATGTGGAATTTAAAAATCCTGCACTTGTCATAACGGATGAACAGCATCGTTTTGGAGTCAGACAAAGAGAGAACTTAAGCCGTAAGGGAGAGACACCTCACATAATTGTAATGAGTGCCACACCTATCCCAAGGTCTCTTGCCATTATTTTATACGGCGACCTTGATATATCCATAGTAGACGAGAAGCCTGCGGACAGATTACCGGTTAAAAACTGTGTTGTGGATGATTCTTACAGAACCAAAGCATATAAATTTATTTCCGATGAGATAAAAAAAGGCCATCAGGCTTATATAATTTGTGCCATGGCGGAAGAAAGCGACAATGACAGTAATCTTGAGAATGTTGTTGATTTTTCAAAGAAACTTAAAGAGGCTATGCCGGAAACAAGAATAGAATATCTGCATGGCAAGATGAAACCTGCAGAGAAAAACCGTATAATGGATGAGTTCGCAAAGGGAAATACGGATATACTTGTATCTACCACAGTTGTTGAAGTAGGAATAAACGTGCCAAATGCTACGGTTATGATGGTGATTAATGCTGAAAGATTTGGACTTGCGGGGCTTCACCAGTTAAGGGGAAGGGTCGGAAGAGGAAAAGAACAATCCTACTGTATTTTTGAAAGCAATACTAAGAATAAGATGACAAAGGAACGTCTTAATATACTGAAAGAGAGTAATGACGGATTTTATATTTCAGAACAGGATTTGAAATTAAGAGGCCCCGGTGATATGCTGGGAACAAGGCAGAGCGGAGATATGGGTTTTGCCATAGGAAATATATATTCCGATGCCTGTAAAGGATGCTGTGCAATGCTTTGGGGAGAGGGACTTAGCCAAACTTCCCAAAAGCACGTTTAGAGTTTGGGAATGATAGCTATAAAGAAAAATAAGAGCCCGTAAGGAATATGTTTTGAAAACGTGAAAAGAATACCCGTTTGGGTGAGAGGATTCAGAAAATCTTCTCGACCAGGCGGGTATTTCATTCCGAAGGAATGTGTCTATTAGAGGCTGATGGTTTCTACCCATGCGGACAAGTCGGCTTTGCTGGAATAGGAATTGAACACTTTGCCGTGCAACAGTTTTGCGCCGGGGCAGCTTGGCGTGAGTTTTTCGTTGGTCTTGCCCATACCGCTACCGCCAGAGGTGGCAAAGGTGATAACCGTCTTGCCTTTTAGATTGTAGCTTTCCAGAAATGTATTGATGATCGTCGGAGCGATATACCACCAGATAGGGAATCCAACAAAGATGGTGTCGTATTCGTCCATGTTATCACGCTTGGCGGCGATGACAGGGCGAGAGGCAGGGATAATGTACAATAAGTTGCGCAAATTGGAAAATGCATAAAAGAAGACATAGCTTGC
>USPJ01000234.1 GCA_900556645.1 uncultured Lachnospiraceae bacterium | reverse complement strand
AAGAATTGTTGGAGGCAATGAACGGAAGTATGGAATTAGAAAGTGAATACGGAGTGGGCAGTATCTTTATCGTGCATCTGCCACAGGAAATTGTGGATGATACGCCTATGGGTGAATTTGAGATGAAAGAATTACCACTACAAAAAGAGAGTCGGAGAATGAAAGGAATTACGGCACCTCAGGCAAAGGTTTTAGTGGTGGATGACAGTGAGGTAAATCTGGCAGTTGCGGCGGCACTGTTAAAGCAGAGCCAGGTTCAGATTACGCTGGCAGCCAGTGGCAGAGAATGTCTGGAAAAAATGAGAGAAAACACCTATGATTTGGTGTTTATTGATTATCATATGCCGGATATGGACGGAGTACATACCATCAAGGCATTGAAGGAAGAAAAAATTCAGGGAGATGCAAAGCTGATTGCATTAACTGGAGAGGATATTGAGAGCAACTATAAATCCTTTGGATTTCATGATTATATCCGAAAGCCGATTGAACCGAAGCAGTTAGATATCATATTGCGTACCTATCTGCCGAAGGAATATTTACAAGAGGAGAAAGAAGACCATGAGGATTCTGTATGGAACCGGGAATATGGGGAAATTGAAAGTGATGAGACGGAAACTTTCAACTCTGCCGATTGAGATAGTGGGTTTGAAGGATATGGAGGAAAAAATCTCGGATATCGAAGAAACCGGAAGTACTTTGTTGGAAAATGCTCAAATTAAAGCAAAGGCATATTATGAGGCATTTGGAATCCCGGTATTTTCCTGCGATACATCTCTTCGTTTTGTGGGAGAGAATTTTCCACAGGAGCTACAGCCGGGAATGCATACCAGAAGGATTTCAGGCAGGGAATATACCGATGAAGAAATGATTGCCTATTACCGGCGGCTGATACAGCGATATGGAGAGCAAAGGGCAAGATATGAAAATGCCATTTGCTTTTACTTGGATGATACACATATCTATCAGTGCCAGGGAGAAAGTCTTTGGGGAAAGACATTCCTGCTGGGAACAGAGCTTCACGAAAAATACCAGCCGGGATTTCCTCTGGATGGATTGTCCAAAGAGTTGGAAACCGGAATTCCCTATTATGATTTGAGTCAGGATGCCCGGGATGAAATTGCCATTGGTGGCGGTGTCACAGAATTTTTTCAAAAATACATATAAGAGGTAAGAAAGATGACTTTACAACAGTTGAAATATGCAATCACAATCGCAGACAGCAAATCCATGAATGAAGCGGCAAAAAAGCTGTTTATTTCCCAGCCCAGTCTTTCCAGCTCCATCCATGATTTGGAGGAGGAGATAGGAACGGAGCTGTTTATCCGCAACAACCGGGGAGTGGTGCCGACCCCGGATGGTCTGGAATTTATCGGATATGCCAGACAGGTGGTAGAACAGTATCGTTTGATAGAAGACCGCTATGTGGATAAAAAAGAAATTAAAAAGAAATTCAGTGTTTCCACCCAGCACTATACCTTTGCAGTAAAAGCCTTTGTGGAACTGGTTAAAAAAATCGGCATGGATGAGTATGAGTGTGCGGTACATGAGACCAAAACCTATGATGTGATACAGGATGTAAAAACCTTTCAGAGTGAAATAGGGATTCTTTATCTGAACGATTTTAACAGCCAGATGCTACAAAAAATCTTTCGGGAGAACGATTTGGAATTTACAGAGTTATTTTCCTGTAAGACCTATGTCTATCTGTGGAAGGGAAATCCGCTGGCATCCAAGAAATTGATTACCATGGAGGATTTGGAGGAGTATCCTTGTCTTTCCTTTGAACAGGGAAGCAACAATGCCTTTTATTTTGCAGAGGAGGTATTGAGTACCTACGATTACAAGAGAATCATCAAAGCCAATGACCGGGCAACGCTGTTAAACCTGATGGTGGGATTGAATGCATATACCCTCTGTTCCGGTATTATTTGTGAGGAACTGAACGGGGGAGATTATTGTGCTATACCTCTTGACTCAGAGGAGGAGATGATGATAGGATATATCTCACGAAAGGGCGTTCCTTTAAGTCCTTTGGGAAGGATGTACTTGGAAGAATTGGAAAAATATAGAGAAAAAGTCTTATAGTTGACACAGGACTCGTTATAGGGTTAAACTATAACGAGTTGTTTTTTTTATGTATTATCACTTTTGAAAAAAAGAAGCTATAATAAAATTCATAACGAAGGAGAGATGAAGCTTTGATACAATTTCGCAATGTAAGCAAAGAGTTTCAAACCAAGGCGGGAAACGTTCAGGGTCTGGACGGAGTCAGCCTACATATCGAAAAGGGAGACATTTTCGGAATCATCGGAATGTCGGGAGCGGGAAAAAGTACCTTTATCCGTTCTGTAAACTATCTGGAGCGTCCTACCGGCGGAGAAGTCTTAATTGACGGTGTGAATCTGGCGGAGTGTTCTGAAAAAGAGCTGAGGGAAATCCGTAAGGACATCGGAATGATTTTTCAGCATTTTAATCTGCTGATGCAGAAGAACGTATTGGACAACGTATGTTTTTCCTTGAAGATTGCGGGAGTCAAGGATAAAGAGGCCAAGGAGAGAGCCAGAGAGCTTTTGAAAATTGTAGGTTTAAGTGACAAGGAAAAGGCATATCCATCCCAGCTATCCGGTGGACAGAAGCAGAGAGTGGCAATTGCCAGAGCCATTGCCAACAATCCGAAAATCCTGCTCTGTGATGAGGCAACCAGTGCACTGGATCCACAGACAACAAAAGCAATTCTGGAACTGATCAAAGAGATTAACCGTGATTATGGAATCACTGTCGTAGTTATCACACATGAAATGAGTGTGGTACAGGAAATCTGCAATCGTGTAGCTGTTCTGGAGAGCGGAATACTGGTAGAATCCGGAACAGTAGAAGAACTGTTCAGAAGCCCGAAGACAGAAGCGGCACGCCGACTGGTATTCAGTGGAAGAACGCAGATTCAGAAAATGGAAGGCAAACGTCTGGTTCGTGTAACTTTCCGGGATAAATCTTCTTTTGAACCGGTCATTGCCAATCTGGTACTGACCTACCGGACGCCGGTCAATATTCTGTATGCTGATACCAAGAATATTGGTGGAGCAGCAGAAGGTGAAATGATCCTGCAGCTTCCCGAGATCGAGGAAGTTGCAGACAAGATGATTCAGTATCTGAAAGA
>USPJ01000233.1 GCA_900556645.1 uncultured Lachnospiraceae bacterium | reverse complement strand
GGGACAGAATCCGGAATACAGATTCTAAGATTAATATATAGTGGAGGCAGCATGGAACTTTATATAATAAGACATGGTGAAACTAAATGGAACAGTGAGAAACGTCTGCAGGGACGAAGTGATATTGAACTTAACGAATATGGCATAGAACTTGCCAGAATAACGTCAGAAGCATTAAAGGATGTAAAATTTGACAGGATATATTCAAGCCCCTTAAAGAGAGCATACGAGTCGGCTGATATATTGAGGCAACCGTAAACTTGATATTATATGCGATGACAGACTTAAGGAAATGTGTTTTGGCGATTATGAAGGAAAAGTAACTGACACGCTGCCGGATGAATTCTGGAAATTCTTTGATGATCCTGTTAATTTTGTACCGGCCGGAAACGGTGAAACTTATGAACAGGTGATTGAAAGAGCTAAAGATTTTTTATACAATGTTATTGTGCCTTTATCCTATAAGATTGACAGGATGCTTGTTGTGGCACACGGAGCGTTTAACAGGGCACTTATGATATCTCTTAACCACCAGGGAATCAAAGATTACTGGGAAGGCGTTTTCCAAAAGAACTGTTGCGTTAATATATATGAAATTAACGGAGATAATTTTAAACTTATCCAGAATGGTAAAATATATTATGAGGACAAAGGCGGAAAGGATTACAGAAAATAATGAGAGTAATAGCAGGGACAAGAAGAAGCATGCCTCTTAAAGCACCTGTGGGAATGGATACAAGGCCAACCCAGGACAGAACCAAAGAAACACTTTTTAATGTTCTACAGAATGAAATACCGGGAGCTGAATTCCTTGATTTATTTGCAGGAAGCGGTGCTATATCAATAGAGGCATTAAGCAGAGGAGCGTCACATGCCACTCTTGTGGAAAATAACAAAAATGCTGTTTCCTGTATAAAAGATAACCTTAAATTTACAAAATTTTCCGATGAAGCTACATTGATGGAAACTGATGTGATGGCAGCACTTTATAAGCTTGACGGACATAAGGAATTTGATATTGTATTTATGGACCCGCCTTATGGCAAGGAATTAGAAAAAGAAGTGCTGATCTATCTTGCAACGTCAAAGCTGATCGATGAAGACAGCCTGATCATTGTAGAGATGTCAGACCGGACAACATTTGACTATGTACATGAGCTTGGTTTTACCGTAGAGAAACTGAAAAAATACAAGACCAATATGCATCTGTTTTTACACAGAAGAAAAAAATAAGGGGAAATATAAAAGATGAAGAGAGCAATTTATCCGGGAAGCTTTGATCCGGTTACCAACGGTCATGTAGATATGATTCACCGGTCAGCGAAAATCGTAGATGAATTAATTGTAGGGGTTTTAAACAATAGTGCAAAAAAATCGTTGTTTTCGGTTGAGGAACGTGTTAGTATGTTAACAGAGTTAACAAAAGATTTGCCAAATGTCAAAGTAACTTCCTTTGACGGTCTTTTGGTGGATTATATGCGTGAAATTGATGCAAATATTATTATCCGCGGACTGCGTGCGGTCACGGATTTTGAGTATGAGCTGCAGATTGCACAGACCAATCATATTGAAAATACTGAGATAGAGACGGTGTTTTTGACCACCAATTTACAGTATTCTTATCTGAGTTCCACAATTGTCAAGGAGTTTGCCTCCTATGGCGGTGACATCAGCAAATTTGTACCGGAACAGTTTGTGGAACGGATTTATGAAAAATATAATATCAAGAAACAGGGGTGAGACCATGAGCAGTAAAATTGAACAGATTATTGATGAAATTGAAGATTATATTGACAGTTGTAAACCTCATAATTTTTCCAGTTCCAAAATCGTAGTCAACAGAGATGAGATTGATGAGCTTATTACAGAACTTCGGATGAAGACGCCGGAGGAGATTAAGCGGTATCAGAAGATTATCAGCAATCAGGAGGCGATTCTGGCAGATGCTAAGGCAAAGGCAGATGCGATTATTGCCCAGGCACAGATTAAGACGGACGAGCTGGTAAGTGAGCATCAGATTATGCAGCAGGCATATGCACAGGCAAACGAAGTGGTCATGATTGCCACAAAACAGGCACAGGAGATTTTGGACAATGCCACAAATGATGCAAACAACATCCGTATGGGAGCCATCTCCTATACCGATGGTATGCTGAAGAATTTAGAGGAAAGCATTACTCATGCCATTGACACTTCCAAGGCAAGAAGCGACAGTCTGTTGAATACCTTGCAGGGATTTTTGGATGTGGTTATCGCAAATCGTGCAGAACTGGCACCGGAGCAGGTGATTGCAGAGCCGGAGGAAACCAAAGAAGAGCCAAAGGCACAGGAGTCTCAGGAAGAATCAGAGCCGGAAGTAACGGCAGATTTACTTTAGACATTTTCTTAGAAATGCGGGAGAATTGACAAGAACACCAGACTGAGAAGAAAAGTTCCCAGTGCGTAAAGGCATTTATCCCGCAGATAACCCTGTATGGAGAGAGAGGTATTGGAAATCATGGAGCTGGTCTGAGCCAGTCCGCAGAGTCCGCCAAAGGCGGTAAAGGTATTTCCCAATAGGAACAGCAGCTCTCTGGAAAGACCGCAGCTGCCCAGATAGGAGATTCCATTGGTAATTTCCAGAATACCGTTTACAAAGAGACAGACTTTTGGACAAAAAGGCTGTAACAGTTTTAAAGGTTCGCAGAGAATCGAAAACAGTACAATATACCCGCAGAGTTTCAGCAGGGTTTCAAAACCGTTCATAATACCGGCATCAATGATTTTAAAAGTAATTTGAGATCTTGGTGCCTCATTTTTTGGAAAATTTTCCTTGGTATTTATTCGGCGGAAACGAGAGGCACCGAACAGCAGGGCAGGGAGATAGATACAGAGCAAAGCGGGAATCATATAAGAATCATCTCCGATGGTCTGATGTACCATATATCCGGTGATAAACACGGGACTGATGTTGTTGCACATGGAAAGCAGGATGTCAGCTTCGCTGCGGCTAATCTTTTTCCCGTCAAAAAGCTGCGATACAATGTTGCTGCCCAATGGGAATCCAAAGAGAAATCCCGCAAGAATAGGATAGACACCGTTGGGAGAAACGGGAATCAGCTTTTTGAGAAAAGGATACAGTACACCGCTGAAAAAATACAGATTATTGGAGGCTACCAGTATATAGGAGATAATG
>USPJ01000232.1 GCA_900556645.1 uncultured Lachnospiraceae bacterium | reverse complement strand
TCCGTACAGATTTTGCGGCTCCATGAGAAGAACCAGAATTATCTTGCAAAAGAGACAAGTCTAAAGGCACAGCTGGAAGAAGAAAAAGAACGTTCCCAGGAAATTCAGGAATATGAAGAATACACTAAGAGTCAGGCTTTCATAGAGGATATGGCGAAAAGTAAGCTGGGTCTGGTTTATGACAATGAAATTATTTTTAAGAAAAAGTAACAAGGCGGTTAAAACAAAAATGTTTTAACCGTTATTTTTGTTTTTAAGGCAGGAAAATTTATGATATAATGTCGATAGACATTGTATCATACTGGAGAATACAGAAGAGGAAACGTATGCTGGAGTATAATAAGAGTTTAAACATTTTAATTTCAGAGATGATTTTGTTTTTTATGGCACATATCCTATATGCCCTTTTATATTGCCCGCGAGAAGCTATTTACAAAGTTACCTTTTGGGTGTTGGTGTTTACGGTGCTGGTCATAGCAGTCAGGATTGTTGTAAAGGATAAAAGAAAAACCCTTACGATTTATTGGATGGTACCTTTTTTGGCAACACATTTGATTGGACATAATACCCGTACCCTGGCATATGGATTTTTGATTTATTTGATTACGGATATTATTTTCTGTGTCCTTTTGGAGCCGAAAATCAATATTATGTATATTGTGGCGGCGAATATATCTTTTTTATATAGCTTGATTGTTGAGTATGATATGGTAACGGAAATGATTCCGGTTCAATATTTTTGGATGGTTATTCTGTGTACCAATGCAGGAATGGTAGGCTGTGCCTATGTTTCTGTGGCATATTGCAGACGTTTGGAGGAAAATGAAAGACAAAAGGAAGAACTGATAGAAGCACAGAAAAGCAAGGATGAATTTCTTGCCAACATGTCCCATGAAATCAGGACACCTATGAACTCTGTCTGCGGTATGACAGAGCTGATGCTGAGAGATGAAAAGTTATCCGAGGAGTCCAGAGATTATGCTGTGAACATTCAGAGTGCAGCCAGAAGTCTTTTGGGCATTATCAATGATATTTTAGATTTTTCCAAAATAGAATCCGGTAAGATGCAGCTGGTGGAGGAACCGTATAATTTCTGTTCCATGTTGAATGATGTCATCGTGCTGGCAATGGCCAGAAAAGGAGATAAGAATCTGGAACTGATTATCGATTGTGATCCGGATATTCCAAGCCAGTTAATCGGAGATGAGCTGAGGCTGAAACAGGTAATTATCAATCTGTTGACCAACGCCATCAAATTCACAGATGAGGGAGCGGTATTTTTAGATATCCAGAAAGAGGATACCGTATCGGGAATCTACCTGAAGGTTTCCGTAAAGGATACGGGAATCGGAATCCGGCAGGAAAACATAGAGAAACTGTTCGACAGCTTCCAGCAGGTAGATACCAAAAAGAATCGGAATGTAGAGGGAACCGGATTGGGACTTGCTATTTGTCAGAAAATAGTGGATATGATGGATGGTTCCATACAGGTAGAAAGCGAATATGGTGAAGGCAGTGAGTTCCGGTTTATGGTGCCACAGGGAGTTTATAAAAAAGCACCTTGCATCAGTATTATGGATACCGAAAAATTGGAGATATATACCTATCTGAAAGCAATGGAGTATGAAAAGCCTCAGATGGGATTATGGTATCGCCAAGAATTTGACCACCTTACAGAGAGGCTTCATGTAAACACAAAAGAATACAATCAATGGGAAGCCTTCCGTGACAGAATGGACCAAGGGGTTTCTGGCAATGCATTTGTATTTACCAGCTATGAGAATTATCAGAAATACCAGAGCTATTTTGATGAGCTGGGACAGCGGTGTGATGTGATTGTGGTGATGGAAAAAGGTCAGGGAGAGCGTCCTGCGGAACAGATTCAGGTATTATATAAACCGTTTTATGCCCTTTCTGTTGCAAATGCAATCAATCACAAGAAGAATCATGTTATGACCCGGAACCAGTTGGAGAAGGAGGTCTTCACCGCACCGAAGGCAAAGGTGCTGATTGTGGATGATAATCCGATGAATCTGAAAGTTACAAAGGGACTTTTGGGACCGTATCAGGTGCAGACGACGCTGGCTTTAAGCGGAATAGAAGCACTAAAGCGGACAGAGAAGGAACAGTATGACCTGATTTTGATGGATCATATGATGCCGGGTAAGGATGGAATAGAGACGGCGGAAGAAATTCGTGCAAGAGGAGGCTGGTGTTCACTGGTGCCGATTGTTGCCTTGACGGCAAATGCCATTGAGGGTGTGCGGGAGATTTTTATTGCCAAGGGATTTCAGGATTTTGTTGCAAAACCGATTGAGATTTCCCAGTTGGAGCGAACACTGAAAAAATGGCTGCCAAAGAAATTGATTGAGCGGAACGAAAGTGTGGCAGGGAAGATTATTTCTGAAAAGCCTCTCTTGGAAGACGTAAAATTCGACATTCTGGATACCGAGACAGCATTGCACTACTTTGACGGGAATGCAAAGAACTACATAGAGGCATTACACACCTATCTGGAAATGGGAAAAGAAAATATACGTCAGCTTCAGGAATTTGTCGAAAATGAAAAATGGGAAGAGTATACGGTTAAAATCCATTCCCATAAGACGGCTCAGTGCCAGCGCGGTTGTTGTTTTACCAACTCCCGGAACATCTTCCAGAAGAACATGTCCCTTTGCCAGAACTGCCATAAGTATTTTGTCTGTGATTTCTTTTTTTCCCTTAATGATCGTCTCCAGCTGTTCCTGGAGTTCTGTTATTTTCTGCGGCACTGTTTTTTCCTCCGTTTATCTGTGGTCTGTCATATCAAAAAAGCTGTTTTTCTTATTCTGGTAACGCTGATAGGCTACCATCGCGCAAAATGCCTGATCTGTTGCCATCGGGTCACTTTCTCCGTCCAGAATGTGCTTGAAGCTTCCGTCTTTCTGGCAAAAAGTCATCAGTGTATCGTAAAGTCCTTTTCCATCTTTCTGGAATCGTTCATCCTCATTACAGTCTACACCAACTGCACTGAGTGCGATCACAGTCTGTGAAATGGATTCTGAGCTTTTTGCTCCGTAAGCAGTATAACCGCCATCATCATCCTGCGTATCTGCCAGAAACTCCACACCTTTATCAATCACTTCTTTTACATTGTTTTCATCCTGATACATTTCCAGACACTGCAGCGTCATGGCTGT
>USPJ01000231.1 GCA_900556645.1 uncultured Lachnospiraceae bacterium | reverse complement strand
TCCGGCACATACATCAGAGGGCGGATAACTGTTAAATCCATACGGTCTAAATAGGTACGTGGAGAAAATGAGTGGAAACGCCCCTCAAAAATCAAAGACAAAAGCATGGTTTCAATGATGTCATCCCGGTGATGGGCATAGGCCACCTTGTTACATCCTAATTTTTTGATTGCTTCATTGAAAGCTCCTTTTCGCATCTTGGCACAGAGTGCACAGGGATTGCTTTCTTTGCGAACGTCAAAAATAATTTCTCCGATATCGGTTTTTACCACATGATAGGGAACTTCTAACTCTTTGCAAAGTGCTTCCACTCCGCTTAAATCAAATCCTTTAAAGCCCAAGTCTACAGTTACCGCAACGATATCGAATTTACGGGGATAAAAACGTTGTAAGCCTTTTAGGGCATATAATAAAGTCAGACTGTCTTTTCCGCCGGAAATTCCGATGGCAATCTTATCACCATCCTCAATCATCCGATAGTCATCCACAGCCTTTCTGGTATAGCTTAATAATTGTTGTAGTTTCATATTTTCCTCCTAAAAAATCTAGTGACATTATACTATAAGTCAAGTATAATTTCTATGCAAAGAATGAAAATCAAGGGTTAACTTAACTTTCAATTCCCAAAAAGAAAAGGAGAATAAAGATGAAATTTTTAGTGCAACGGGTAAAAGAAGCTTCCGTAACAGTAGAAGAGAAGGTTACAGGAAAAATAAACAAGGGATTTTTGGTTTTGATAGGAGTTTGTAATGAGGATACAGAAGAGGTTGCAGATAAGATGCTAAAGAAGCTGTTGGGACTGCGGATTTTTGAGGATGAGAACGGAAAGACCAATCTGTCATTAGCAGATGTGGAGGGAGAACTGCTGCTGGTGTCTCAATTCACCTTGTATGCGGACTGCAAAAAAGGAAACCGTCCGTCCTTTATCAAAGCTGGAAAGCAGGAACATGCCAATCGACTTTACGAATATATCATTGCAAAGGCGAAGGAGACAGTTCCCACGGTGGAGACCGGAATCTTTGGTGCGGACATGAAGGTTTCCTTAGTAAACGATGGTCCTTTTACCGTTATATTAGATTCTGTGGAATTATTTTAACGCTGATAAATTTGATAGTGATTGTCCTTTAAAAGTTTTCTGGCATTCTCCAAAGAAGCCTCGTCATAAAATTCTATTTGTAAGGCACCTTCCTCAAATTCACGGTTGTGAAGAATTCCGATATTTTTAATGCTGATATTATGGCTTGCCATAATGGTGGCAATGGTGGCAATGGCACCGGTTTCGTCACGCAAATCGCAGTAGATGACATAGGATTTATTCAATGGACCGTGTATCGGTGTGTTAATAGAGTCACGATAATCCTTTGCCTCTTCAAAAAAGGAAAAAATCTGCTGCTCATCGGAAACCGAAATACTTTTGCGGATATGCTCCATAGAAGACATATAGGTATCCAGCAGCTTTAAAATCTGTGTCTTATTGGAAAGACAAATCTGCTGCCACATCACAGGGGAAGAGGAAGCAATTCTGGTAATGTCTTTGAAGCCGCCGGCAGCAATGGTTCGCATGGTTTCCTCTTCGTCATCTAAATGTTTTACCAAATGAACCAGACTGGAAGCTACGATATGAGGCAGATGGCTGATGGAAGCCGTTGCAAAATCGTGTTTGCTGTAATCCATAACCAGAGGGATGGCCCCCATGGAACGCACCACGGCTTCCAATTCTTCTACTTTTTCCACCGGAGCTTTTTCGCTGGGGGTAATCACATAATAGGCATTTTCCAAAAGCAAATCACTGGCATTGGAAAAGCCGGTCTTTTCGGACCCACACATAGGGTGACCGCCGATAAAATGTTCTTCCATATCCAGAGAGGTAACCGCCTCGTGGATGTCGGATTTCACACTTCCCACATCGGTAATCATGCAGGAAGACTGAATCAAAGGTTTTAATTCCTTTAAATATTCAATATTTTTCTGTACCGGAGTACACAAAAATATGTAATCACAGTCAGCAAAATCCGTAAGAGGAAGAAGGGTATCGTTGGAGATAACCCCAGAATGATAAGCTTCCTCGATGGTTTCGCTGTGTCCGGCAGTGGCAATCAAGGTGACCGACGGATAGATTTTTTTTATGGTTTTTGCGATAGAACCGCCAATCAGACCAAGTCCGATAAATCCGATTTTATGAAGCTGCATTAAAGTGTCCTCCCGGAAAGAGCAATGTATGGTTTCAAACTCTGCATCACAGAATCAAATTGCTGGAAATTTAAAGACTGCGGTCCATCGGAAAGAGCATGGGCAGGGTCATTGTGTACTTCAATCATAAGACCGTCTGCACCGCAGGCAATGGCAGCCTTAGCTAAAGGTTCCACATAATCCCGTACTCCGGTGGCGTGACTTGGGTCTACGATAACCGGAAGATGGGTCTTTTCTTTTAAAACACAGACAGCACTTAAATCCAGCGTGTTTCTGGTGGCTGTTTCAAAGGTACGGATACCCCGCTCACAGAGAGCTACTTTGGAATTGCCGGCTGCCATGATGTATTCCGCAGCATTCAGCCATTCGTCGATGGTAGCGGCAAGACCGCGTTTTAAAAGAACCGGCATACCGGTACGGCCAACTTCTTTTAAAAGTTCAAAGTTCTGCATATTTCTGGCACCAACCTGTAACATAGAAACATAACGCTCCGCAGATTCTACGGCGTGGGCACTGGTGACTTCGCAGATAGTGGCAAGACCGGTTTCCTGAGAAGCTGTCTGCATATATTTCAAGCCCTCAACCTCTAATCCTTGGAAGGAGTATGGAGAGGTACGGGGTTTGTAGGCACCGCCTCTTAAAATAGTGGCACCGGATTTTTTTACGGCACGGGCAATGGACAGAAGCTGTTCTTCCGTCTCTACGGCACAAGGACCGGACATGATGGTAACGTTATTCGGTCCGATGAAGGTATTCCCCACGGAAAATGACATCGGTTCCGGGTGGAATTTTCGGTTGGAAAGCTTATAGCTTTCGGTAATCGGGACAATTTTTTCTACCATTGGATTGTTACTGATGGCAGCGGTGTCCAGCTTAGATTTGTCTCCTACGACACCGATAATCAAAACTTCCTCGCCTTGAGAAAGGTGTGTTTTTAAGCCTTTTCCCTCTACTTGGGAAATAATGTTTTTCACAGATGTCTCATCTGCGTT
>USPJ01000230.1 GCA_900556645.1 uncultured Lachnospiraceae bacterium | reverse complement strand
ATCGTAAAGGTCAGACAGGATCGGGTAATCCTTTGGCGTAAGCCTGCCAAAGTCCGTATCATCCCCTATGTTCCACTTCTCATAAAGTTTCGCCAACATGATTTCTATCGTGTCAAGCTGGCTGTCCGTAAAATTCTTATAGCTTCGGAAAAAGTCTTTTAAGAAGGAAATATGCTGGCTTAATTTTGAGGAACAGCGGAATGCATAGGGTGCCTCCGTATCCTCCGGGCTGCCGTTTTCATCCCATGTTTTGGGTTCTAACACATTGATGATATACTCCCCGCTCATCAAATCCACAAAACAGCCTCCCAGATTTCCGGTCAAATCCACATATTCATGCTCCGGGTCCAGGCAGATAACTTTCATCCCGGACTCCCGCAGGATGGTCTGTATCAGTTTTAACAGGTAGGATTTTCCCTGCCCGGAGTTTCCAAGGATGAGGATATTGGCATTGGTCTTGTCATCCGCTCTCTGGTTGAAATCTACAATGACATTGCTTCCAAACTTATCCCTCCCGATATAAAATCCGTTCTTATCGGTCTTGCCGGAGTAGTTGAACGGGAACAGGTTCGCCACACTCGAAGCCGGAAGCGCACGTTCAAACTGTTCCAGAAAGACATTCCTGCCAGCCGGATGCACACATAAGAACCCCTGCTTCTGGCGCAGCAGCAGCTTATCCACGTTCAGTTTGGAACGGATGAGTTCTGTCAACACTTCGGTCTGCAACAACTTCAACTTATCCATGTCCGCTGCGGATAACTCCAGATACACAGCCGTATGAAGTAACGGCTCCCTGTTGCGGTGCATGGTCGCAATGATGTTGGTCACATCCTGCAGGTTGCTCGCTGCCGTGACTGTCTCCTGTAAATTTTCTGTATTCCCCTGCTTCATGCGGTTCTTATTTGCCGCATTGCTGATGATTTTTTTCTCCTCTGCCGGTGTGACCTGTCTGGTATAGATACGCAGTGTCACGCCATCCTTCTCCCCAAGGTGGCGCAGGATCGCCTGCTCATCCGTTGCAGTCGGATATTCCCTGAGTGCCCAGACACTGCGGAACGTATTCCCGCAGATATAATGATCCGTGTAAAACTGGATGACGGACGGTGCGATCATGTCAAGGAAACTCTTAAGCCTCTCTTCCCCCGGTGTCTGTGTCTGTGTTTTTTTCTTTCTGTTGTTATTCATTTAAAATGATCCACCTCTCTCCATCAAATTCTTTAGGCGTTTGCGAAACGCCACAGACCGCATAAATACGGCATTTTTTGTTACCAAATTAAAATAACTCCTCACCGGATATGGTATAATAGAGTTGACTAAAAACTACAAACCATGTACCCAAGAAAGGAGTTATTCTGATACATATGATACCATATAAACAGCTTTCTTTGGCAGATATTTTTCAAGATTGCCAAAATAAATTTAATAATGACAAGCCTGCATTTCTTTCTCTATTAGAAACCCATATCGATATTGATGAGTTTATTCCGATTTCTTTTAGAAATCATTTCTATGCATCAACGGGAAGATCCCGTAAATACCCTTTACGTGCTTTCCTGTGGGCTTTGATTATCCAGCGTATCTTCTCAATCCCTACAGACCAGCTTCTTTTAACTTTTCTGGTTTACTCGAAACCGCTTCGTGATTTCTGCGGTTTTACCAAAGTCCCTGATGCCTCTAAGATTACACGCTTCAAACAGGACTTTTTAGATGATCTGCAGCTTGTTTTTGATAAACTTGTTGATATCACAGAACCAATCTGTCAGGCTGTTGATTCCGCAAAAGCCGATATGACCATCTTTGATTCTTCTGGCATTGAAGCTTTTGTTACTGAGAATAATCCCAAGTATGCTAACCGCATTATCAGACAGCTTAAGGCTTATGCAAAAGCTAACAGCTTCGACAAGAATTATGATCCTTATAAAGCCGCTTATGGTTCTATGCCTTCGCACGCGTCTGCTAATCCTGAAATTAAACAGTTATACATCAATGGGCATTTCTGTTATGTCTTCAAATTTGGCATCATTACCAACGGTCTTGGAATCATCAGGCATATCGCTTTTTATAACAAAAACTTTATAGCTTCCCATCCTGACATTACCGTTGAAAAGAAATCTGATTCACCTGATGAAGACAAGTCTGTCCATGATTCCAGGCTTTTAATTCCAACCCTGAAAGATTTCTTTTTAAAGCATCCATTGATTAATCCCAAAACTTTTCTTGGCGATGCTGCTTTTGATACTGCGGCACTCTATCCCAAACTTCTTACCGGTAATACGTTCGGAGATCATAAACACTTTGATAAAGCTTATATCCCTCTGAATTCCAGGGCTGGTCTTGAAAAACAGGACTACACGATTAATGAAAATGGGATTCCCTGCTGTCCTCATGATGATTCACTTCCCATGAAATATGAAGGAATATCAAAACTCAGAAGCGGTGTTACCAGATATAAGTTTGTCTGTCCTAAAATCAAGTGGATCAAAAATGTATCTACTGGCAGATCCCAGCGTCACTGTACATGTGATGATCCATGTACAGCTTCTTCTTGTGGCAGAATGGTGTATATTTATCCTGAAAAGGATCTCCGTGCCTATCCTGGCGCTATCCGTGGTACAGAAGAATGGAATAACACTTACAAAATCAGAACCACCGTAGAAAGAGATATTAACCACATCAAGGATAATCTTTGTCTGGCCGGAAGAAGAACTCAGAATGAGAAAACACTTCACGCCGATCTGATCCTTGCAGGAATTACCCAACTGATAACAGTTGTACTTTCGGATAAAATCAATCATCACGAATTTATTCGCAGCTTAAAACCTCTTATTGCTTAGGACTTACCAACTCAATAAAGTCTACGGCTTATTTAAGTGCGCCTAAAACAGCTCAATATCCGTTTTCGTCATTAAAATCATGCTATGCTCAATTCTGTTTCTATTTTGATTCAAGTTTGCGAACGAGCATCGCGAGTTTCGCAATTACCTATCAAATTCTTCAAATTTTTCCGTTGTGACATTCTGTTCAAAGTAAACAGCCAGTATCCTCTTCATGTCCTCCTCATCCGCTCTTTTGGATGTAAATCCCTGTTCCACCAGCATTTTTTCGATACGGTTTAAGTAAGCGAACACCTCATTCTCCTTCTGGTTTCTCAGCCGGATAATCAGTAAAAACTCCCTCGCCGTTGC